>CAYUWD010000010.1:0-33525 GCA_964448235.1 uncultured Bacteroidales bacterium
TATTTTTACTTGGCTTCCCGATTTTATCAAATTTTTATTGCGGATTTAAGGTATTCTTCTTTTGATATGTTTATTATAGGTTTTATTTTAGGATCATATATTTCACGTGATTTAAATCCACCATAGTTAAAAGTTCTGGCAATTCCAATTGCTCCAATTGCATCTAATCTATCTGCATCTTGTACAATTTGAGCTTCTATGCTGAGTTTAATCTTGTTTTCAAGACAAGTATGATATGATATGCTAGATATGATATTAAGAATATTATTGATTTGGTTTTCTTTTATTCTAATATTCGATAAATAGTTTGTAGCAATTTCAATTCCTATGTTCTCATCTCCATTATGAAATTTACTATCTGCAATATCATGTAGTAGAGAGGCTAAAGCTATTACCAATATGTCAGATTTGATATTTTCATGATTTGCTATATACATCGCGTTATTCTTTACTCTAAAAGCATGTCTCCAATTGTGTCCACTTTCTGTATTAGCAAGAAAATCTTTTACAAAGTTTTCAGTATTATAAATTAAGGATTCCATGTAAAATATATGTATCTTTGTGTAATCAAAGATAATTAAATTTGTTTATCTCTTGATTGAATATTAAAATATGATTGATCCTATAACTATATCTAAAATATTTGATAGCATTGATATTATTGATGTAATTTCAGATTTTGTGCATCTAAAGAGAAAAGGTGCTAACTATCTTGGATTATGTCCTTTTCATAACGAAAAAACTCCATCATTTACTGTGAGCCCTGCTAAAGGGATATTTAAATGTTTTGGATGTGGAAAGGGGGGGAATTCTGTCAATTTTATTATGGAACATGAGCATCTTTCATATCCCGAGGCATTAAAGTATCTTGCAAAAAAATATGGAATTGAAATAGAAGAACGGGAACTTAGCGAAGAAGAAAAGAAACTAAGCAATGAAAAAGAAAGTTTGTTAATTGTTTCTGAATATGCGTCAAAGTATTTTGCTGAGCAATTATTTCAAACAGATGAAGGTGTAGAAATAGGGTTGAGCTATTTTCGTGAAAGAGGATTTAATGAACAAATAATCAAAGAATTTAAGTTGGGATATAGTCCCGAAAAGCGTGATGCTTTAACACAATCTGCATTAATTAAAGGTTATAAACTAGAGTTTTTACAAAGAACAGGATTGACTATTTCAAAAGAAAACTATAGTTTCGATAGATTTGCAGGAAGAGTAATGTTTCCGATATGTGGTTTGTCAGGACAAGTAATTGGATTTGGAGGAAGAACCTTAAAATCAGATAAAAAAATAGCAAAATATCTTAATTCTCCTGAATCGCCAATATATAACAAGAGTAAAGTGTTATATGGATTATTTCAGGCTAAACAGGAAATAATAAAAAAAGAATTATGTTATTTAGTTGAGGGATATACAGATGTGTTGTCTTTGCACATGTCTGGGATAAAGAATGTTGTAGCATCTTCTGGTACATCATTAACTGTAGATCAAATTAGGTTGTTACACCGATTTACTTCTGATGTAACAATTCTATATGATGGTGATTCGGCGGGAATAAAAGCTTCATTAAGAGGTATTGATATGTTGTTGGAGCAGGGTTTAAATGTTCGTGTATTGTTGTTTCCTGAAGGCGAAGATCCTGACTCTTTTTCGAAAAAGCATTCTAGCATAGAAACTATTGAATATATTGAAAATAATGAGCAGGATTTTATTAGCTTTAAAGCCCATTTACTAAATGAAGAGGCTAAGAATGATCCTATTAAAAGGTCTAACTTAATAACTAATATTGTTAAATCTATCTCTGTAATTGATGATAAAATAAAACAATCAGTTTATATACAGGAGTGTAGTAACATAATGAACATAAATGAATCGGTTCTTTATTCTGAAGTTGCTAAAATTACAAGAAAAAAAATAGATGACATACGCAAAAAGAATTCGATTTCAAATATTGCACAAGGAAATAAAAATATTCCTCCCGTTCCAGGTTTTATTGACAAAGTTTATTTCGAAGCTCAAGAACATGAAATAATAAGATTGCTATTATTGTATGGAAATAATATTGCAACTTTTGTTAGTCGGGAGACTAATGAAAAACATGATGTGAGAGTTGCAGACTATATTATAGACCAGTTACGGAATGATGAGCTCGAAATGAAGAATGTAATAAATCAGAAAATATTTGTCCTTGCTGAGGAAATAGTAAATAACAATATGGATTTAAGCGTAGACTATTTTACTCAGCATATTGATCCAGATATTAGTCAATTATCTGCAAATTTATGTTCAACTAAACATCATTTAAGTCCAATATGGGCTAAGCGTGGTGCTCCGATGATTGATGAAGAAAAAAAATTGAATGAAATTCTTGAGGATATTTTTATTAAATATAAGTTAAATATTGTAATAGAAGCAAAGAAAGATTTGCAAAAGAAATTGAAAAGTGCAAAGCAAACTAATTCTGAACATATGTTATTAGAAATTTTGTCAAAGATTAATACGACAAATGAGATAATAAAAAAACTATCAGAATTGCAAGGGCGTGTTATTATTTAAACTTAATTATATTATATGTGAAGTAATATATCGTTTATATTACAATCCCGATTACAATTCCTCCCAATTAATTATTTCTGTATAAAGTCTATTTTTCGAAGAAACTTAATTTACGTATAAATGGATTATAACCCATTGCTTTTAGATTATCCATTGCACGTTTTGCTTCTTGATATGTAGCGAATTCACCAACATAGTATCTATACCATCCATCAGAAACATGCATTTTAACTCCAACAAGATCAGCAAAATAATCTATTGATTTTTCATTCTTTAGAGCAAATATTTGGATTGTATATTTTTTATCCTTAGAATCACTATTATTGTTGTTTACGTCAAATGGTTCTGTATTACCATTATTGTTGCCATTATTATTGTCGTTATTGTATGCAACTAAATCAACGTCAAATGGAGTAATTTCTAACAGGTTAACAGTTCCTTGAGCAATGACTTTAAACTCAGCTCTTCTATTATATTGTCTTCCAATAGGATTGTCTGTGCCATCTGCATTAGCATTGTTTGCAATAGGCTTGTCTTCACCATATTTTGATGTAATAATATTTTCTGGATTATTTCCTTTTGCAACAAGATAATCTTTTACAGATTTAGATCTACGATATGACAATAAGTAGTTATATTCGTTTGTTCCAAACCAGTCTGTATGTCCTGCAACTTCAATTTGTGCATTTGGATTATTGTTCATATAATCTGCTAACAAATCAAGGTTATTGTAATATTCTGATTTGATATAATATTTATCAAAGTCAAAAAGTATATTTTTAACAGTAACTTTTCCGGTAGCAACAGTTTGTGTATCAGTAACAGGTAGTGTATTATCAGCAAGGAATTCTTTTCTTTCTCTCATGTCAAGACCATAAACATCCTGATATCCTTCGGGGTAAGATCCATTAAGATAAATATCATCTTCTTTTATACCTACTTCTGTAAGATAATTAATGATTGCTTCTGCTCTTTGTCCATCAATGATTGGATCTGCTCCAATAACGGGTAAATTAAGATTTACAATCATATGTCCTGCATCTTGATTCCACTCATCTGCTTTTGTTTTTACTTTATTTAATATTCTAACAGCTTCGTCATCTAATTTAGTAGCATCTTCATCAAAATAGACTATGTCATGCATTAGATATGCTTGTAGTAAAACTGGATCTAGTTCAATAGGTAAGAACTCTGAAGTAAATAAATCTACATCATCTTTTGTTGGAGTATGCTCAATAGAGTGTATTAAGTGTCCATCAGCTTCATAAGAAATCTCATATGTAATATCTGGTAATAAAACCAATAAATATTTTCCATCAGACTTGTTTGGACGATAGATTCCTACATATTCTTCGGTTTTCATGTCTCTTACGGCTATTATTAGGCCATCTGGTATATTGTTGTTAATGTCTGATACAATGCCATCATAAACTATTAAATTGTTGTCATAGATTCCTGACTGTAAAACTTCATATAAATCAAGATCTCCATACCCTTCATCTTTTACTGTTGCGATATAACCACGTCGACCATCCATATTCATTACATACGATACATCATCATCTGGAGTATTTATGGGATAGCCTAGATTTACAGGTTCTGAGAAAGTTCCATTTTTATCCATGATAGTATAAAAGACATCGTATCCACCCATTGTAGAATGTCCTTTTGAACTAAAGAAAAGGGTTACTCCGTCTGGGTGAACAAATGGAGATTCTTCATCGTATGGGCTGTTTACTTGTTCTGCTAATAGTTGTGGTTTGCTCCATTTTTCATTTGGGAGTTTTCTCATCACATAAATATCTGAGCCTCCATAGCCACCTTTTCTATTAGATGTGAAAAAGATCGAGTTCCCATCGGGTGTTATTGTAGCGTGTGTTTCACGATATTTTGTATTAACGTCTTCACGAAGGTATTTTGGATTTGACCAGTTGTAACCATCTTCAGATTCGGTTACAAATACATTTCCTGCATTATTCATTCCTGATCTAAAGAAAAACATTTGTTTACCATCAATAGAAAGACCTATTGCTGCTTCATTATTTATGTCTGTATTCACAGGTTCAATTAGTCTTGTGGGACTACCCCATACATAATTATTGCTTTTTGAAATAAATATATCTTCATCTTGATTTTCTAATTCTTCATCACTTTTTGGCCTTTTAGAAGTAAATATTAATATGCTTTCATTTAAGTCAATAATTGGTGAATGGTCGGTATATTCGGAATTTATTGTAGAACCCATATTGCGGAGCTGAGCATCTACGGGATTCTCATAATAATATATTGCATTGTTTGTAACAGATTCTTCCCAATCGATTAAGTCATATAGAATCTTATCCTCAGAATTTTCTGGATTTAACTTTTCTCGTAAATCATTTAATGCTTGGAGGCTTAACTCAAATTCATAATTCATTCTATAAGCAATAGCAAGATATAAGTATGATTCTAAAGGAGTATTGCGTTCTCGATGATTATCAGCTTGATAATTATCAGTAGCATAATTGATAGCTTTCTCTAAATATTCTTGAGCTTTTGTTTTATATAATCTGGTATTTAAATAGCAGTATCCTATTTTATACCAAATGTTTGGATTTTCAGAATCCATTTCTTCTAATTCTAGTAATAAATCTAAAGCAACATCATAATTCCCTTCATACATATATGCTTCCGCATCATAGAAGTGATTTACAAATGTTCTGTCAGGATTAATGTCCTGAGCTAAAGACACTTGTGCGACAATAAGACTTAATAAGATTATATAAATCTTCTTCATATTAGAGATGTTTGGTTAAATAAATTAAATGTAAAGATATAAACTTTTATTAACACATTATGAACAATTTATATATTTTTTTAACAGCATCTAGTAGATAACTATAATCGTAATTACAATCTTTTATTAATTGGTCTTGATTTCCATGTTCAATAAATTTGTCAGGAATCCCTAATCTTGTGAGTTTAATATTGTAGCTATTGTCAGTAATTATCTCTGATAATGAACTTCCAAAACCACCAGAAATCGAGTTGTCTTCAATTGAAATTATATGTGAATAGTTTTCAAAAATGTCTTTTAGTAATTCTATATCAAGGGGTTTAGCAAATAACATATCATAGACAGAAATGTTTATTCCTGTATTTTTAAGTTCATCTGCTACTTTTAATGCGGTATTTCCAGGAGGTCCTATACTTACTATAGCAATATTTTCACCTTTTCTTAAACAATATCCTTTTCCAATTGTAGTTTTGTTGAATTTTATTTTTGATGGCTTTTTAGTTGATAAACCTCTTGGATATCTTATAACAAATGGAGATTTTATTTCATCAAGCTGTGCAGTATACATTAAATCTCTTAATTGAAATTCATTTCTTGGTGCAGCAATAATAATGTTGGGAATACATTTTAAAAATGAAATGTCAAAAGCTCCATGATGTGTTGCTCCATCGTTTCCAACTAAACCTGCGCGATCAAGGCAAAAAACAACCGGTAAGTTTTGCAATGCTACATCATGAATAATTTGATCATAAGCTCTTTGAGAGAAAGTTGAGTAAATGTTGCAAAAAGGTTTTAATCCTTTTGCGGCTAAACCTGCAGCAAAAGTTACAGCATGTTGTTCTGCTATGCCAACATCAAAACATCTGTCAGGGAATTTTTTTTGCATTTTTATTAAGGAGCTTCCTGATAACATAGCAGGTGTAATTGCTACAATCTTTTGATTTTTTTCTGCTAATTGCACAATTGCATCTCCAAAAACATCTTGATATTTTTGAGGTCTATTTAAGTCTTTGTTTGAGTCTATTAATTTTCCTGTAGATATTTCAAATTTACCGGGAGCAGCATGCCATTTAGTTTGATTATTTTCAGCTTCTTTAAATCCTTTACCTTTTTTTGTTATTACGTGTAAAAGTTTTGGCCCGGGAATATCTTTTATATCATTTAGTAGTTTTGCAAGTAAAACAACATCATGACCATCAATTGGGCCGAAATATCTAATGTTTAGGGATTCAAATAAATTACTGTTTCTCATTATGATTGACTTAATTGCATTGTCAATTTTTTGAGTAAATCCTTGTATATTTGCTCCTAAACGATTTATACGACCAAGAAAATGCCATACATCGTCTTTTACTCTGTTATAAGTTTTTGAAGTTGCAATATCTGTTAAGTATTCTTTTAAGGCACCTGTGTTTTCATCTATTGCAATTTTATTGTCATTTAATATTATTAAAACATTACTTTTTGTAATAGCTGCATTATTTAACCCTTCAAATGCCATACCTCCTGTAAGTGCACCATCACCAATAATTGCAACTGTGTGATTTTTTTCGCCCATAAGTTTTGAAGCTACTGCCATTCCTAAAGCTGCAGATATGCTTGTTGAAGAATGACCAACTCCAAATGCATCATATTTACTTTCTTTTGGATTTGGGAAACCACTAATGCCTTTGTAGCTTCTGTTTGTATGAAAAACATCTTTTCGACCTGTTAGTATTTTGTGACCATATGCTTGATGTCCAACATCCCAAACTAGTTTGTCAGTAGGTGTGTTAAATGCATAATGCAAAGCTACAGTAAGTTCTACAACTCCCAAACTTGCGCCAAAATGACCAGGGTTTTTTGAAGCAGATTCAATAATAAAACACCTTAATTCATCACATAGAATTTGTAATAATTTAAGATCTATTTTTTTTAAATCTTCAGGTGAGTTAATGTTGTTTAATAATTTATATTTATTTATATCTAACATATCAACAATTGCAAAAATACAATAATTAATTTTTGTATTTTATAAAAATTAACATCAATTTGTAAATAAAAATTGCATCTAAGTAATTCAGATTTAAATATCTTGGTTATTTTTGTGAAATATAAACTAAAAATTTAAGCCATGAATAATAAAAGCTTGATTAAATTAGCATTTACATTTGCAATTATAGGAATTGTTTTTTCTTGTGTCCCGGCAAGACAATTTGAAGAAGTTAAAGAAAAAAAAGAAAGTTGTGAGTTGGAAAGAAATGAATTAAAAAAAGATAATGAAACTTTAACAACAACAAATAATGAGTTGCAAGCTCAATTGGATAAAATGAAAATTGACAAAAATGCATTAGTTACAGATACCATGATTAAAGGTAATGCATATAGAACACTTACTGTACAGTATGATAAAATCAATCAACTTTACGACCAATTGTTAGAGAATCAAGAGAAATTGCGTCAGGGCGCAGATGCAGATGCTCAAAAAGCAATGGCTTTGTTACAAGAAACAAGAGAAGAACTTCAGCGTAAAGAAGATGAGCTGAGAGCTCTAGAAGCAAGATTAAATCAGGAAAGAGCAAATCTTGATGCAATGAAAATTCAAATCGATCTTAAAGAAAAAGAATTGGACGAAAAAAATGCAAAGGTTCGTGAACTCGAAGCGATATTAAGGTCTAAAGATTCTGTTATGAATGCTTTACGTAATACTGTTGCTGATGCTTTAGTTAATTTTGAAGGTAATGGTCTTACTGTTACAATGAAAGATGGTAAAGTGTACGTCTCTTTAGATGAACAATTATTGTTTAAATCTGGTAAATGGGCTGTAGATCCAAAAGGAGTACAGGCATTAAATAATCTTGCAGATGTTCTTGAAGATAATCCTGATATTAATATTATGATTGAAGGTCATACAGATGATTTAGCATATGGCGGTAATGGTAGCATCGAAGATAATTGGGATTTAAGTGTCAAAAGAGCTACCTCTATAGTAAAAATATTACTTGATAATTCAAGTATTGATCCTAAGAGATTAACTGCTGCAGGACGTTCATCATACTTGCCTGTTGATCCAGCTAAAACTATAGAAGCTAGAGCAAAAAATAGAAGAACAGAAATTATTCTTACTCCTAAATTAGATGCTCTTTATGAGCTTATGAATGAGTAATTATATTTTTCCTTTAAATTATGATGAACCGCTGTTTCGTCCTCCTGCAGAAGCAGAATCAGCAATATTACAAGTAACTTTGGGGTGCTCGTGGAATAAGTGTGCATTTTGTGAAATGTATTCCACTAAAAAATATAAAATAAGACCTTTGATGGAAATTGAAAAAGACATCAAAGGTCTTTTTGATTATTATCCCCGAATAAAAAGGTTCTTCCTAGCTGATGGAGATGCAATGTCTGTTGATTATAATCTTCTTAAAGGTGTTGTAGATGAGATAAATAATACAGCAGAAAAACATAATTATAGACTACAAAGAGTTGCTTCTTATGCCTTACCTAAAAATATCTTATCTAAATCCGATAGTGAGTTAAAATATCTGCGTGATGCAGGCTTAAAACTTTTATATGTTGGTATTGAAACCGGTGATGATGAACTTTTAGGTTTAATAAAAAAGGGTGAAACCTATAAATCAACTGTCGAAGGAATTCAAAAAGCCCATGATGCCGGAATTGACACTTCGATAATGATCATCACGGGTTTGGGAGGAAGAAAATATAGCGAGCAGCACGCCAGAAATACGGCAAGAATTATCAATGCGTTAAATCCGAAGTATTTGTCAACTTTAACGCTTAGTTTTCCTTTAGGATTTGATGTTTTTAAGAATAAATTTAAGGGAGACTATATACCTCAAACAACTAAAGAACTTTTTGAAGAGATGTATTTTTTTATTAGTTTGATAGATGTGGAAAATGTTATTTTTCGTAGTAATCATGTTTCCAATAATCTTAGTCTAGACGGAATATTATGTAGAGATAAAGAAAATATCCTAAAAGATTTAAAATTAGCAATTGAAAATACACCAAAAGATTTGATGCCCAAAAATTTGTCAATTTGGTGATAAAAAAAATGAAAAACGTTTTTAAATTAATATTTTTGATTATCTTTGCAGCTCAATTTTGCGGATGTGGCGAAATTGGTAGACGCGCTAGACTTAGGATCTAGTGCCGAAAGGCGTGGGGGTTCGAGTCCCTTCATCCGCACAAAACCGCATAAATTTCGTAAAATCGGGATAAATGCGGTTTTTTTAACATTATTGTATAAAACCTACAAAAAAACTGTCCGATGGAAGTTGTTAAAAATCAAATTGATGAATTAAATGCAACATTAACGGTAAACGTTGCAAAAGAAGACATTGCCGAAAATGTCGAAAAATCACTTAAAGAGTATCGTAAAAAAGCAAACGTAGCGGGATTTAGACCTGGTCATGTCCCTGTTGGGCTTATTAAGAAAATGTACGGAAATGCTATTATTGCAGAAGAATTAAATAAAACAGTGTCACAATCTTTATCAGAGTATCTTGTTAAAGAAAATTTGAATGTCTTAGGAGAACCTTTACCAAGTGAGAAGCAAAAACAAGTTGATTTTGGATCTCAGGATAAATTTGAATTTATTTTTGATATTGGTTTGTCTCCTGAGTTTGAAATTAAACTTACTAAGAGAGATAAAATAAATAAATATGTTATTACTGTTGATGATGAAATGACACAGAGGTATGTGGAAAGTTATCAACAAAGATTTGGAACATTTGAACCTGCAGATAAGGCTA
Organism: uncultured Bacteroidales bacterium; assembly: GCA_964448235.1. Taxonomy (GTDB): domain Bacteria; phylum Bacteroidota; class Bacteroidia; order Bacteroidales; family ML635J-15; genus Bact-19. The sequence goes on from CAYUWD010000010.1 coordinate 10,084, forward strand.
GTGATGATTCCTTGCTTACAGTTAATCTTATGCAAATTGACGAAAAAGGAGAAATGATTGATCAAGGTATTAGTGTTGACGATGCTTCTCTTAGTATAAAAATGATAAAAGATGAAGAGATTAAAAAATCTTTTATTGGAATTACTAAAGATACAGTACTTGATTTTGATATTAAAAAAGCATATCCAAATGATACTGAAATATCTTCTCTTTTAAAAATTGAAAAAGAGCAGGTTGAGAAAATGGAACCTAATTTTCGTATGACTGTGAAAGAGGTTAAGGAATTTAAAAATGCAGAATTAAATCAGGAATTTTATGATAAGTGTTTTGGTGATAATGCTGTTAAAAATGAAGAGGAATTTAGAGCAAGAGTAATAGAGGACATTCAAGCTTCTTTTGTTAGAGAAACAAAATTCAAAATGATGCTTGATATAAAAGAGAAACTTATAGAAAAACTTGGTTTTAATCTTCCTGAAGAGTTCCTTAAAAGATGGATTGTTGCTACCAATAAGGATATTACTGATGAGCAACTTGATGAAGAGTTCCCACGTTTCCTAAAAGATCTAAAATGGACTTTGATTAAAGGGAAAATTGCTAAAGAAAACGAACTAAAGGTTGAAGAAGAACAGCTTAAAGCGGCTGCAAAACAACAGTTGTTAGCACAATTTAGTCAATATGGTATGTCATACGTTCCAGACGAATATTTGGATAAATATGCTGCTGAGATGTTATCTAAAGAAGAAGAAGCAAATAAACTTTACGAACAGGAAATCGAAGATATAGTTGTTGATTTTATTTCTAATGCAATTAAAACAGAAGAGAAAGAAGTTAGTTTGGAAGATTTTCAAGGAATGTTTAAATAATACTTAAGTTATCATCCTTTAAATAATATTAGAACACTGCATCTTTTAATTATGGATGCAGTTTTTTTATGGGTAAATATTTAAAGAATTTATAATAGTCCTAAGTCGAGTTTTGCTGCGTCGCTTAATTTATCCTGTGACCATGGTGGATCGAAAACAATGTTAATCTTTACATTTTTAGTTTCCGGAATACTTTTAATTGCATTTTCTACATCTGCAATTAGTTGTTCTGCCATTGGGCAGTTTGGGGCTGTTAATGTCATATCAATGTTGACATTAAAATTCTTATTAATGTCAATTTTATAAATTAGACCTAAATCATATATGTTTACTGTTAATTCAGGGTCAAAAATAGTTTTTAATGCAGAAATTATTTTAATTCTTAGAGATTCCATACTTGTTTTATTTAAGCTTATATATCAATTTATGTGTCAAAACAAGTTTTATTTCACTTTGTTCATAATACTCAATTGATTCTATATCTGCATAACTCAATTATATTTTATTTTGCTTATTCAGGGATTTATATGCCATTGCGTATAGTTTTAATTGTTTAATCATAGACATTAAACCATTACTACGAGTTGGCGAAAGGTGTTGATGAAGACCTATTTTTTCAATAAAGAACAAATCGGCATTTAATATTTCGTCAGGAGTATATCCTGATAATACTCTTATTAGTAGTGATGCTATGCCTTTTGTTATTATAGCATCGCTGTCTGCATTGAAAACAATTTTTCCATCAACATAATTAGCGCTAAACCAAACTTTTGACTGACAGCCTTCAATTAGATTCTGATCGTTTTTTTTACTATTGCTAAGATTTGATAACTCATTTCCTAAATCGATTAAATAAGCATATTTATCCATCCAATCGTCGAAAATTGAGAACTCATCTATTATTTCATTTTGAACATCATCTATCGTCATAGTTATATGTTTTTCTAAATTCAAAAAAACATCTTGTTGTATTACCCAAGATGTTTTTTTGAATTATTTTATAAAATTTTATAGTAAGCTGTCAAGTTTTGAAGTTAATGTGTCTTTAGGAACAGCTCCTACAACTTTATCGGCAACTTCTCCATTCTTTAAAAATAGAACTGTTGGGATGTTTCTAATTCCATATTTCATGGCAATTTCGTTGTTGCTGTCAACATCAACTTTACCAATAATAGCTTTCTCACCATATTCGTTATGCATTTCTTCAATTAAAGGAGCAATCATTCTACATGGACCACACCATACTGCCCAAAAATCCAACACAACAGGTTTGTCTGATTTTAATACTAATTCTTCAAAGTTTTGTTCATTAATTTCTAGTGCCATAGTCTTCAAATTTATAATTTTTACGAAAATATATATTTAATTTAAGTTAACCTTAACAATATTATTATTGTTTTCTAAAAAATCAATAATATCATCAGTAAGGCTAACTCTTTCTGTTCTTGAAAACAGATTAATTGCTGTTTTGTTGTGACCGCTATAAAGTTGGAAGTTAATATTAATATTTCCTTTATTCTTTTTAACTAATTGTGTTAACCCTCCAATAAATTCATTTGTAATATTTTCTACAGGTATACATAGTGTAATATTTGAGAAATAGTTTTCTTTAATATCTGATAATAACATAATTTTTGTTACATTAAAAAACCTTTTCGTTTTATCGTTATATCCTTCTTTGTATTTTCCAACAATTAGAATAGAATAACCTTGTACAAACAAATTCTTATTATCTGTGTAATCTTTTCCAAAAAGAGTAAAAGTAAACGAACCAGTATAGTCAATCATACTAATTTTCCCAAATGGTTTTCCTTTTTTTGTTATTCTTTCAGTTACATCTGTAATAAAACCAACAATTTTAAATTCACGATTCACGATTTCACTAGATTCATCATCTAGTTCATTTAGCTTGCGAATGTTCATGTTGTCGATTACGTACTTAAATGGTTCTAATGGGTGTCCAGATACATACATTCCAATATGCTCTTTTTCTGCATTTAAAAACTTAAGCATATCGTAATCTGGTAAGTCAGGTATAGTTGGATTTGATATATCCATGCTTTGCATTTCTCCAAATAGAGTTAGTCCAGCATTATTTGACGATTGGACATTATGTCCGAACCTAATAAGCGACTCAATAAATGATTCGTTTTCATTATCGGGAGTAAAAAATTGTGGACGTTTAATTTCTTTAAAGCAATCTAAAGCTCCTGCAAAAGTAAGAGCTTCAATGTTTTTTTTGTTTACGGCATTTAAATTTACTCTGGAAACCAGATCAAATATGTCTTTGTAAGGACCATTTTTACTTCTTTCTTCTATTATATTTTCGACAGCATTAGAACCAACATTTTTGATTCCAGCCATACCAAACCTGATATTCCCTTCTTTGTTAACAGTAAAGTTCTTGTAACTTTCATTGACATCCGGGCTTAGTACTTTAATTTTCATCCTTCGGCACTCTGACATTTGTACAGATATCTTATCCATATCAGATATGTTACGAGTCATATTTGCAGCCATAAATTCGGCAGGATAGTGAGCTTTTAAGTATGCAGTTTGATATGCGACATATGCATAACAAACAGAGTGCGATTTATTGAAAGCATATTTTGCGAATGCTGACCAGTCTTTCCAAATTTTATCAATTAATTCTTTAGGTTCCTTTTTTGATTTTTTACAACCTTCAATAAATTCTGAGTTATTAAGACATCCATCAATAAACTTGACATGGAGTTTTTCCATTTCTTTAATTTTCTTTTTCCCCATGGCTTTACGTAAGGAGTCTGATTCACCTCTTGTAAAACCTCCTAATGCTCGTGATTGTAACATCACTTGCTCTTGAAAAACAGTAATACCGTATGTGTCTTTTAGGAATTTCTCCATAATTGGGTGATCATAAACTGTCTTTTCCTTGCCATGTTTTCTTCGAATATAATCCGGGATATATTCCATTGGACCTGGTCTATATAGTGCATTCATGGCAACAAGGTCGTTGAAATGTGTAGGCTTTAAGGTTTTTAAATGGTTTTTCATGCCTTCAGATTCAAACTGGAATATAGAAGTTGTAGAACCGGTCCTGAAAATATCTAGTGTTTTGTCATCATCTAGTGGTATTGAATCAATATTTAAATCAATTCCTTTAGATAGTTTTATGTTAGCTAAGCATTCTTTTATTATGGAAAGAGTTTTTAATCCGAGAAAATCCATTTTCAAAAGACCGATGTCTTCAACATACTTTCCTTCATATTGTGTTGCTGCAAGGCCTTCAGCTTCTTTAGTTCTCATTAAAGGGATATTGCTTTCTAACGTGTCTCGACCAATTAACATACCACAAGCGTGAACCCCGGTTTGTCTAACAGACCCCTCCAAAGTGCAAGCAATGTCAATTGTTTTTAGCATTGTTTGGTCGTTATTGGATTCTGCCACAATCATTTCTTCAACAATAACTTTTCTTGTTTCTAGCTTTGTTATAAGTTTTTCTTTTTCTTCTTTAATAGCTTTTTTTAATTGTTTATCAATTTCACTCATTACTTTTTCTAGATTACCAAATTTATTTTTGTCTTCCATGATAATCTTGTAAGAGTTTGATAGAGAGCCATTGTTTGGAATTTTCTTTGTAAAATCATTAATCTGGCTTAAAGGGACTCGTAAAATTCGTGCAACATCTCGTAATGCTCCTTTAGCTTTCATAGTTCCTATAGTGCATATATGAGCAACTTTATCTTTCCCATATTTTTTTGTGACATAATCAACAACTTGAGCTCTACCATCATCATCAAAATCTATATCAACATCAGGCATTGAAATTCTGTCAGGGTTTAAAAATCTTTCGAAAAGTAAATCGAATTTTATTGGATCTACATCTGTAATCTTTGTGCAATATGCGACAGCCGAACCAGCAGCCGAACCCCTTCCTTTGCCGATAAGAACGCCCATTTTTCTACCAGCTGCAATGAAATCTTGAACAATGAGGAAGTATCCCGGAAAACCCATTGTTTTTATTGTATTTAGTTCAAATTCCAATCGTTCTTTTATTTCATTAGAATAGTTTTCTCCATATCTTTCTTTTGCTCCGATTTTTACTAAGTGGGCAAGATAATCTGATTCGAATTTGATTCTTAATACAGCTGAATATCCACCAAGTTTATCATATCTTTCCTGGCCAAATTCTTCAATTAATGCTGTTTCATTAAATTTCTCCCTCCAGATTGCTTCAGTACCAAATTCCTCTGGAATAGGGAACTCCGGCATTATCGGAGATCTGTTTATTTGAAAAATCTCTACTTTGTTTGCAACCTCCATCGTATTGGCAAGAAATTCCGGATGTTCTCCAAATAGTTCTTGCATTTCTTCAGGAGTTTTTAGCCATTCACTTTGAGTATATCTAAGCCTGTTGGGCTCATTAATATCCGCATTTGTTGTAAGACAGATTAATACATCATGAGCTTCAGCGTCTTCTTTGTTCGTAAAATGCGTATCATTGGTAGCAATAACTTTTACATTGTGTTTTTTACTTAATTCAATAATTTTTTCATTTACAATTAATTGAATATCAGACACTTCTCTTTTTAGTCTTTCATTAGCAGTAGGATGATGCATAACTTCAAGATAAAAATCATCTCCAAAAACACTTTTGTACCATTCAATAGTTTTGTTAGCTTCTTCTAGATTTCCATTTGCGATATGTTTTGCAATTTCACCACCAAGACAAGCAGAAGAAATAATAAGGCCTTCGTGGTATTTTTCAAGAAGATTTTTGTCTATTCTAGGTCTCATGTAAAACCCTTCAAGATTTGCTATAGAAATCATTTTCATTAAGTTTTCGTAGCCTTTGTAATTTTTGGCTAGAATAATTAAATGATATCCTGATTTATCTGATGCTTGTTTTTTGTCATAAATTGTTCTTCTCGCAACATATGCTTCACATCCTATTATGGGCTTAATATCATTAGCAAGACATGTAGAATGGAACTCTTTGATTCCTAACATTGTTCCATGATCAGTTAATGCCAGAGCACTCATTCCAGATGACTTTACTTTGTCTATAAGTGCTGGAATAGATGCTGCTCCGTCAAGTATCGAAAATTGTGAGTGAACGTGTAAATGTGTAAATTCTGGCATGATGCTAAATAATAAATGTGATTAAAAATAGAAATATAAAAATACTGTAAAAATCAAAATGTTTGATGAGATTTTTGAATAAGATATCTACAAAATAATGAACAATTTTTGAAGAAGTATAAATCTGTTTGATTGTCAGGATGATAGAGATTTTATTTGAAATTTGTGTTTAGGTGTAATGGTTTGGAAGTTTAAGATTTAACCCATATTTTACCTTTGGTGAGGGCTAAAATATTTCATTGATTTAAACACTCGGATTACATCCGAGTGAGCGGGGGTGTTTTTTTAGTTGATAGAAATCAAATATAGGTATTTTCTATTTATTATAAAAATATTTTCTGGTGCTACCACACGATGTAATCGTGCGGTAGTGGTGTATTGTTTAAGCTAAATTAGAATGTATTGTATTTGTTCTCTTTATATGTAATCTTCTTCAAAAATTGTGACTAAAACTCCAGTTGTTAATTGATACAAAAGTTTTAACTTTGTACAATCAAAATTTAAGAATATGATTGACAAGATAAACGAATTATTAAAACAGGTTGAGTCATTTATTCCTAAGACTTTAGATGAAGTTGAAGAGTTTAGATTAAAATATTTATCTAAAAAGGGTGTTATACCTTCTTTATTTAACGATTTTAGAACACTTGCGCCTGATGAAAAAAAGATTATTGGTGTAGAAATTAATAAATTGAAACAGGCTGCAACAGAAAAGGTCGAAACACTAAAGGCTTCATTGGTTGTATCAGATGATTCTAAAGTGGAGATTGATTTAAGTCGTCCGGGAGATCCATTAAACCTTGGTTCACGGCATCCATTGTCAATTATAAGAAATGAGATAATTTCTATTTTTACTCGTTTAGGTTTTATTGTAGCTGACGGTCGTGAGATAGAGGATGATGATCATAATTTTGGAAAGCTTAATTTTCCGGCAGATCATCCTGCAAGAGATATGCAGGATACTTTCTTTATCTCATCAGATATGAATGTGCTATTAAGAACTCATACATCATCATCACAAGCACATGAAATGTCAGAATTAGAACCACCAATAAGAAGTTTATCGCCGGGTAGAGTTTATCGTAACGAAGCAATCTCTGCACGAGCTCATTGTTTATTCCATCAAATCGAAGGTCTTTATATTGACAAAGATGTGTCGTTTGCAGATTTAAAACAGACCTTAAATTATTTTGCAAAAGAAATGTTTGGTGATAAAACAAAAATCAGACTACGTCCTTCGTATTTCCCATTTACAGAACCATCTGCCGAAATGGATGTTTCTTGTACTCTTTGTGGAGGAAAAGGTTGTAATGTCTGTAAAGGAACAGGTTGGCTCGAAATATTGGGTTGTGGTATGGTTGATCCAAATGTTTTTGATACTGCAGGTATAGATCATCAGATATATACTGGTTATGCATTTGGTATGGGAATTGAAAGAATTGCAATGCTTAAATTCGGAGTTAACGATTTGCGCCTGTTTTTTGAAAATGATATTAGGTTTCTACAGCAATTTACCTCTGTTTATTAAAATTCTAGAATGTGACTGTTCTTAATTCAAAAATAATTGGCAGTTCACAGAAAAATCTGATAATTCTGCATGGTATGTATGGAAGTGCAGATAGTTGGTTAAATGTTGCAAACAAATTGTCAGGTTCATACAAAATTCACCTTATTGATTTGCGAAATCATGGAAACTCTTTTCATTCTGAAGTTCATACATACTCTTCTATGGTAGATGATATTGAAAAGTACATGAATTTTAAAGAAATTGGTTCAGCATCTTTTGTTGGACATTCTATGGGAGGTAAACTAGCAATGAATTTTGCAGTTAAAAATCCTTGCAGAGTAAACAAAATGATTATTGCTGATATTTCACCTCGTTCTTATAAAGGATTGATCGATTTTGATTTTGCATCAAACTTTCATTTAAATTTATTATCATTGATGAAAACAATAAATTTAAAGAAGTTTTATGATTATCGTGGGATAAGTAAAGAATTGACAAACCAACCGGAGCAAGTACGTAATGTAATTCTCAAAAATATTGCAAAAACTGATGATGGGTTTGTATGGAAGATAAATGTGGATGCTTTACTTAGTAATTTACCCGCTATAATGGAAGGGTTAGATATTGATAGTTTTATTGATAAAAAAATCAGAATTGAAACATTGTTTTTACAAGCAGAAAACTCAAATTATATTTTACATTCAGATATTAAATTGATTGATTTTATTTTTGAGTCATATAAAATCGTAAAAATTCCAAATGCAGGACACTGGATACATTATGATAACCTTACAGATACTGTAAATGTAATAACAGAATTTTTACGTCAAAATGATTAACAAAGCATATCTTTTTAAATTAGAATAATAAAATTTTTAAAATGAAAGTTAGAGAAGAACACGATACATTGGGAATTGTTAAGGTCCCGGCTGATAAATACTGGGGTGCACAAACACAACGCTCATTAAACAATTTTAAGATTGGTAACAGAATGCCACAAGAAGTAATCTCAGCATTTGCAATATTAAAGAAAGCTTGTGCATATACAAATCGCGATTTTTCAAAAATTTCTCATAAAAAAGCACAACTTATTTCAAAAGTTTGTGACGAAATTATAAATCGAGAACTTGTTGATAATTTTCCTCTCGTAGTATGGCAAACCGGTTCAGGAACGCAAACAAATATGAATTTGAATGAAGTAATTGCAAATCGGGCACATGTTATTAATGGAGGTAATCTTAATGATGATATAAAAGTACTTCATCCAAATGATGATGTTAACAAAAGTCAATCGTCAAATGATACTTTCCCTAGTGTGATAAATATTGCATCAAAACAAATTGTGGTTGATACCTTAATCCCGGCTTTACATCATTTGATTTTAGTTATTCAATCTAAAATTGATGTGTTTGAAACTATTGTCAAAGTTGGTCGCACTCACATGATGGATGCAACACCAATTACTTTTGGACAGGAATTTTCTGGCTATAAATCTCAGCTGGAACATTCTCTGGTTGCAATTAAAAATACTTTAAAACATTTATCTGAATTACCTATTGGGGGTACTGCAGTAGGGACAGGATTAAATGCTCCAAAAGGTTTTGATGAATTAGTGATAAAATATTTAAATGAATTTACAAATTTGGAGTTTATTGTTGCCGAAAATAAATTTGAAGGGCTTGCCGCAAATGATGCAATGGTCGAATCTCATGGTGCCTTAAAACAACTAGCTGTTTGTTTAAATAAAATAGCCGGAGATTTAAGGCTAATGGCAAGTGGTCCTCGTTGTGGAATAGGGGAGATTGTTTTGCCAACAAATGAACCCGGATCATCAATTATGCCAGGTAAAGTAAATCCAACACAAATCGAAGCATTAACAATGGTTTGTGCTCAGATAATTGGTAACGATATTGCAATTAATATTGGAGCAATGAACGGACAGTTTGAGTTAAATGTTTATAAACCTTTGATTATTAAAAATTTTATTGAGTCGGTGAGCTTATTGAGTCAGGCTATGACTTCTTTTGCAGATAATTGTGTTAAAGGCATAAAAATTAACAAAGAAAGGGTATTGCAGCATTTGGAAGATTCTCTAATGAATGTAACAGCGCTAAATGATAAGATTGGATATGAAAAGGCTGCAATTATAGCAAAATATGCTTTCGAAAAAGGGATTAATTTAAAACAAGCTGCTGTTGAAACTGATATTGTAAATGTTAATGATTTTGATAGATTTGTTAATCCTAAAAATATGGTATAACTTTTTGTTAATAATTAAATGTGTATTCCCCAAATACCTAGTCATTTATTCATCGTATTTTATGTGTTCTCAAGATTTTAATATGCTTTCTATAATAATTTGGTTTGGAAATGTATGATTGTTTTTTAAGACAGTATCTCACCTTAAAATAGTTTACAAATTCCTTATTAATTGTTGATAATCATAAAATTTATGAACATTATACTATAAATTTAGTTAAACTCGATATATTGAATTAAATTTGTATAATTATAGACTAATAAAATAATGTGCGGAATAACAGGATTTTATACACAAAACAATCCAAACTTTGTAAGTAAAGAAGAGTTGGATGGTATGACTTCGTGCCTTGTGCATCGGGGTCCTGATGCTGAAGGAAGTTATTTTACTGAAAGTGTTGGATTAGGACATCAGCGTTTGAGCATTTTGGATTTATCAAATGATGCTAATCAACCAATGGAATCTCATTCGATGAGATATGTTTGTGTTTATAATGGTGAAGTTTATAATTTTAAAAGTATTGCTAGTGATTTAAATATTGAATTAAAAACTAGTAGTGACACAGAAGTAATTGTAGAGGCTTTTGCAGAATGGGGTGTTACTTTTATTAATAAACTTAACGGAATGTTCTCGATCTGCATTTATGATAAACAAGAGCAAATATTATATGTCTTTAGAGATCGAATTGGAATCAAACCATTATTCTATTATTGGGATGGAGATAATTTTGCTTTTTCATCAGAATTAAAGTCATTATTAAAGATACGTTATATTAGCGATAGACGACAAATAAATAATGCAGCAATAAATGAGTTTTTGCATCTCGGATATATTCCTGAACCTAATACTATTTTTTCAAATATACGCAAATTCCCTAATGGACAAACAGGAATTGTGTCTGATCATGGATTCAGAATGGAGTCGTATTGGGATATTGAAGGAACAATTAGACGTAATGTTATTAATGATCCGAGAGAAGCAAAAACAAGATTAAATGGATTGATAAAGTCATCAGTTGCAATGAGATTGGTGAGTGATGTCCCATTTGGTACGTTTTTAAGCGGAGGAATCGATTCTAGTTTAGTTACTGCGATTGCAAGTAGAGAATATAGAGGAAAACTAAAAACTTTTTCTATTGGATTTGCCGATTCAAAACATGATGAGTCCAAATATGCAAGAAAAGTCGCTAAGTATTTAGATACTGATCATCATGAATTTATGGTAACCGAAGATCATGCTAAGGATATTATTGTTGATATGCTCGATTTTTATGATGAACCTTATGCTGATTCTTCTGCAATACCTACAATGATGCTTGCTAAATTAGCAAAAGAGCATGTTACTATGGTATTATCCGGTGATGGGGGGGATGAATTATTCCATGGATATGGTGCGTATAAATGGGCAAAACGATTAACAAATTTCCCCAATACTACATTTAGAGGTTTATTGGGACTTGCCTTAAGTTTGTATCCCTCTAATCGGACACGTCGAGCATCATATTTATATAAATATAAGAATAAAGCTACAATAAAAAGCCATATATTTTCTCAAGAGCAATATTTGTTTTGCGAAAGAGAATTGGATAAACTTTTAAGTAAAGAACAAATTTACGATAGTAATTTGGAGCAAGATTATGATAACTTTGTAAGAAAATTAACTCCTGAAGAGGCTCAGGCTGTTTTTGATCTTAAATATTATCTTAAAGATGATTTACTTGTTAAAATTGATAGAGCATCAATGAGATATGCACTTGAAACCAGAGTGCCATTACTTGATAATAGAATAGTCGAATTTGCTCTAAATGTAGAGCCTAAACTAAAAATTGCCGGAGGGACACAAAAATATCTTCTAAAGCAAGTGCTTTATGATTATATTCCCGAGAGATATTTTGATCGTCCTAAATGGGGTTTTTCTATTCCCTTAAAAAAATGGTTAGCTTCAGATTTGTCGTTCTTAATTAGCGATTATCTTAATGAGTCTGTTATTAATGAATTTGGAGTCGTTGATTTTAAAGAAGTACAAAAAATTGTTAGAAAATTTAGGCAAGGTCATGATTATTTATATAATCGGATATGGTTGTTGATTATCTTACATAAGTTCTTACTTAAGAACAAAAACTTAGTTTAGTTCTTAATAAAACTTCTTTTAGTTTTTTTAGTTCCGTCAATAATTTGAATTTTGTAGTTTCCTTTTGCGAAATCCTTTAAATCAATTGTAATCTGATTTTCAGAAGTTTCTCTTTTCGTAACCATTCGTCCTAAAGAATCAAAGAGTTTAATCTGTTTGATTTCGTCGGATTTTGTATTAAAATAAACATTCAACTTGTCACTTGCAGGGTTTGGATAGACTGTAAAACTATCATTTTGATTTTGCTCAATGCTTTCTGCTATAAACTCGAAAGGTTCTGAATCACTAAAACATCCATATTCATTGAATACTCTTACTATATATGTTCCATTTTCCACAGGTGTAAAAATTGATTCTGATTCACCAACTATTTCCTCCATTTCTCCAGTAAACCATTGGTATGCAAGAGCAATGTTTGATTCTAGGTGTTCGTTTACTTGACTAATAGTAGGTTGTTCCGGTATTTCATGAACTGTAAGTGATTGTGATGCCGTATCCGAATTATGTCCTGACCAAACAACTAAATCAATTGTAATAATTCCGGTTTCTGTAGAAAAATATGGGAAATTGGGCATGTCAGATATTTGCAAATCATTTACATACCATCTTATACTATCAAAACTAAAATTTTCACAATTTAAGTTTACTGGTTCATTCTGACATACGCTTTCAGGAATGTCTGACATTATGGCCTTTGGCCCATTTTCTGTGTACATTTTTATACATAAATCAAAATCGTATGATGTTCCACCACCAATCTGAGTCCAATTATTACCATCATTGCTAATCCAGCATAGGTTTGTTGTTGAAGTGAATGCAGAAGAACTGTATTCTTCATATTCTTCTATTGGAATAGGCTGGTTTGAACCAGCATCACAAGTATATTTTACCTTAATATAAATTTCTGAACCAATGGTATCAGTACTTAAATTTAGAGGAGCTGTGTAAAAGCCTGCTTCTTCGCAATTAATACTTGTAGAAGTAATAAAATCTGAAAGAGTGTTGCCTGTTTTTGTGCGATATAACTCTAAATCAATTGTGCAGTTTTCAGTAACAGCATAAGTCCCAATTCTTTTTATTTGTTGTCCGGACATATTTCCGGACATAGGGACTATAGTATATTTTATTAGTGCATATGCTACATTACTTGTAAAACCATAATTATTAACCCATCCAAACTCATCATAATAATACGAATGTGGTACGTTGACTGCCGGTGGGATTGTTTCTACACTTGGAAACACAACATTTGAACTTAATATTCCGGCATCATAATATGAACAGTAAAAGTATCCGCTATTTGCCCAAGATGTTCCGTATGAATCTTTAATAATCCAGCCTCCATTATCAGGAGCACCTGTGAAAGTCATATTGTCATCCCATCCTACAATAGTAACACAGTGAGCATAAGGTTCGTCTTCACTGCCAATTACTGCATCATAATATTTATAATTAGCAGCATCATAATTTGCTGGAATTCCATTAAAAAACATACTTGAGCCAACAGCTCCATAGTCAAGTATTGCTTGTTTAATATCATTAATCTCGCCTGAAATTATTCTCATTTCTTCCACAAATGCTTGTGGGCTTGGAGGCCATGTTTGAGTAAAAGGACAGTCCTGACTACTGGTTGTATATGGATCCTGAATCTCAGTTAAAACTCCATGATGTGCACTTAGGATAGCATTTGTCATATAGTAATTTCCCCAATCACAAGGTCCAGGGTCAAAGTTATGACAGTCTGTAAGATTGTCTTCTGATAAATCATAAGTCCCAAAACCTTGTTTTATCCAAGAAGCTTCAATTGTTGCACAACTTGCAAATGACCAACATGAACCACAAGTTAGTCCTTGATCTTTAACGGAAGTAATATAACCGTAAGTTCTGGAGTCATAGCTGGGATTAAATTGAGAAAAAAGTGAATATGAAATTGATAATAATAAAGAGAAAAATGCAAAATTAATTATTTTCATGGCAAAAGTATTTCATTAAATACAAAGTTTAAATACAAAGTTATGAAAAATATAAATACATAACGAAAGAAGTACAAAATATGATGTCGATTTTGAATTTAGGGCGTATTGCGCTTTGGTTTGAGTCTTTCAATTGGCTTTGTTAAAAAGATAAAGACAAAATATTATAGTAATTATTTGTAATTTTGTTTTAAAAATAAAATTATTAACTTTGCCTTGTTAACACTAAAACTAAAATTATGGAAAAATTACTAGGATTATTTACATCTAAGCCTGTATGTATTGTTGAAAATGAAAATTTCTTTAAAAAATCTTTTCGTTTTATATTTCTTTTAGCAGCAGCAGTTGTTGCAATTTATGGAGCATATAATATTATCTCTGTTGGGATAGATTATTTTGATTTTGTTTTTGACCTTGATGCATGGCCAATGATTAGACATTTACTTCTATTTGTATTTACTTTAATTATTGCAACAATAACTTATTTGATGGTTGTTGGTGCTTTGTATTATAGAGCAAAATTGATTTTTGAAGATGAAACAAAAAATATTGTTGATATTATTCCTGGTGTTTTTAAAACTTTTGGAATTGTAGGAGCAATTGTAGCTATTGCTATTGGAATTGTAGCTTTATTATCTGCCTTATTTGCTGCCACACCATTTTTCCCTATGGATGGCGTAATTGGTGTTGTCTCTAGAATAAGTTTTGTTGATTTACCAATGGTTTTCTCTGGTTATGGAGTTGATACATTAAAAACTTATGTTGATCAATTGTTTAATTCAGGCTTTGTTATTTTAGTAGTTAGTATTTTTGTTGCATTTGCAAATGTTGTTGCGATGTACTTATTAGCTGCATTATATAAACTTGGAGTAGATTTCTTAAGAAAGTAAAAATACATTTGAAATTATAAAACAAACGAAAGCTGTATTATTTTTCAACAGCTTTCGTTTTTTATTAAAATAATTTTAATTGATTGTCAATTAATCTGAAGCTCATTCTATGATATTCTGTAATGCCATGTATAGAAATAGCATCTCTATGAGCTATAGTAGGATAACCTTTGTTCTTATGCCAATCATAATTAGGATACTGATTATGGAGTTTTATCATGAACTCATCTCTATATGTCTTAGCTAAAATTGATGCAGCAGCAATAGATAAATATTTTGCATCTCCTTTAATTATACATTGATGCTTAATAGACTTATAATTTTTAAATCTGTTTCCGTCAATTAGTAAAAGTTCTGGTATTGTTTTGAGTTGATCAATTGCTTTATGCATTGCAGCAAATGATGCATTTAAAATATTTATTTTATCAATTTCTGTGTTATTTAGACTTGCAACAGCAAAATCGATAGCATCTTTTTCTATTATTTTACGAAGAGTATTCCGTTTTTTTTCGCTAAGTTGTTTCGAATCGTTAAGATCTTTATTATAATAATCTGGAGGTAATATCACAGCAGCAGCTGTTACAGGACCAGCTAAACATCCTCTGCCTGCTTCGTCACATCCAGCTTCAATTGTGTTTTCTGCAAAGTAACTCTTAAGCATATAACTAGTTTGAATTTTCTATTCCTTTTTGTATGCATTCCCAAAGTCTTTCTCCCGATTTTTCCCACGAAAACTTTTGTCTTTGGATTTTTCCTTTTTCAATTAAGCTCTTACGTAATTCGGAGTTTTCAACTAAAGTTTGCATATGGTTTGCTACTAAATTATGATCGTTTGAATCGCTGATTAGTGCAGCATTCCCAATAACTTCCGGAAGAGAGCTCGAGTTTCCTGAAATAATAGCTGTTTCTGCATACATAGCTTCGACTAATGGGATTCCAAAACCTTCAAAAAATGGAATAAATACTAATGCAATAGAGGAAGCTAGAATTTTATGTAATTTATCAACGCTTAATCGTCCGGTAAAGATTACATCATCTTTATAATGCATAGTATTTAAATAGGAATCAATTTCATCGGTTAAGTGCATAGCTGAACCAACAATGACTAGTTTTTGTTTGTAATTACCTAATTTTTTAAAAATTTCAAAGGATTTTAGAAGTCCTGGAACATTTTTGCGAGGATTTAATGCTCCTACAAAGACAAAATAGTCCTGATCAAAAGTATATTCATTTTTTATGATTTTCTTTTCAGATTCTTTAATAGGGGTATATGCAGAATTTGCCCCATTGTAACAAACAGTTATTTTATTAGGAGATATGTCAAACATTTTTGAGATATCTTTTTTTGAGAATTCTGATACTGTCCCTAGATGTTTTGCTTTATGTGCATATTTTATAAAATATCTGTTATAAAATTTTCGAACCCAAAATGGCAATTGTTGAGGATTATGCACAAAATTAATGTCATGGATAACACAAACTTGAGAGATTTTGCTTTTTAGTGAAAGAAATCCATCTGTAGAAAGAAAAATGTCAGCATTTATTATTTTTAGTATATGAGGGATTGTAAATTCCATCCAATAATACCATAAAAAAGGATGTCGTGTTGGAGGCCCTGCAACTATTGGGACAATGTTGTTCGAAAAAATAAATGACTTGTCGTATGGCCTATCAAAAATAAAATAAAAGGTGTGTTCAGGATGATTATTTGTAATGTATTTTAAAGTCTCATAGCTAAACCAACCAATTCCTTCAAGTTTGTCCTTTAGTAATAATCTAGTATTTACAGCAATCTTCATTATAATAGTCCTACTTGTCTAATTTTTTCAATATCTTTTGGGGTATCAATGCTAATACTTTCATGTTCTGTATATCCAATTTTTATTTTGTACCCGTTTTCTAACCATCTTAATTGTTCTAAACTCTCTGCTTTTTCTAATGGTGAGATAGGAAGTTTTGTAATATTTTTTAGAATTTCTGTTCTATATCCATATAATCCTATGTGTTTATAGTAAAGGTGTTTAGAAACCCATTTGAAATCTTTTTGTCCCCTTAGATATGGGATTGGAGATCGACTGAAATAAATTGCTTCGTTATTTTTTGAAATAACTACTTTTGGTTTATGGGGATTGAAAATGTCATCTTTATTGTTAATCGGTTTTACAAGTGTTGCTATTTGAGTTTTTTTATATTTGAAGCACTTTTTTATTTCATTTAATTGTTCTGTTTTAATAAATGGTTCATCTCCCTGTATGTTTATAACAATTTCAAACGTATTGTTTTCAAGGATTTCTATCTTTTCTATTGCCTCAGCACACCGATCTGTGCCACTTTTGTGTTTTTTTAATGTCAAAATAGCTTTCCCTCCAAAAGATAAAACTTCGCGAAGTATTCTTTCATCATCTGTTGCAATATAAACTTTATCAAATACTTTGCTTGCCTGAAGGTATACGTTGTGAACCATAGATTTTCCATTAATATTTATTAATGGTTTTCCAGGGAATCTTGTTGATCCATATCTGGCAGGAATTATTGCAATAAATTTCATTATATCAAAATTTTGTTAAAAATACATAAATTTGACATCATTATTCAAGTTATTTAAAATAAAAGTTCTATTTTGTACGAATGGATAATCCCGAAAGGTATACAGCAAGAAAATTAAGCCCATGGAAAGTCGTGTTACCTACTATATTAGGTTTGGGGATGGTTGCATATTTTGTTTTTAGAGATTTTGATAAGATAAATTTTTTTGGATTTAGCTTTTCATATACTGCTATAGCCTTTATTTTATTGGCATTCCTGATGATGTTTTGTAGGGATTTTGGATATGTAGTGCGTTTAAGAATTTTATCTGCTGGAGAACTTAGTTGGGTTAAGTGTATTAGAATTATCCTATTGTGGGAGTTTGGTTCGGCAGTAACACCTTCGGCTATAGGTGGTACGACTGTTGCAACATTATTCATTTGGAAAGAAGGATTAAATATTGGGAAAAGTACTTCTATTGTTGTTGCAACATCTTTTTTAGATGAGTTGTATTTTAGTATTATGTTTCCACTTATTTTATTATTGTTCTCATATAAACAGTTGTTTTTTGTGCAGGGAACGTATAATCTTACAGAAAAGTTCTTTTTATTTGCAATGATTGGATATGGAATAAAACTATTTTGGACATTCCTTATGGGGTATTCTATATTTATTAATCCTAAAATGTTCGCATCAATAATTAGATGGTTATTTAAGTGGAATATACTTAAAAAGTGGAGAAACGCTGCTGTAACAATGGCAAACAACTTCGAAGTGTCTAATAAAGAATTAAAAAATAAAAGTTTTAGATTTTGGCTTAATGCAGCCTTAATGAGTTTTTTGTCTTGGACTTCTCGTTATTGGGTATTGAATTTTCTTTTAATCGCATTATATTATTCATTGAAATTTGATAATTATGCAAATGGATTAAGTTTAAATGAACATTTATTAATTTTTGCAAAGCAACTAGTAATGTGGATTATGATGCTAGTTATGCCTACTCCTGGAGGAAGTGGTTTTGTCGAAACAGTTTTTAATTCTTATATGGTAGAGTTTGTTCCATTAACAGGTTTTGTTGTTATTATGGCTCTTGTTTGGAGATTAGTATCTTATTATCCTTATCTTTTTGTTGGAGCTTTAATAGCACCATCATGGGTAAACAAGAATTTTAGAAAGGGGAATAAAAATTCAATAAAGTAAGGTTTTAGGCCTTTTTTAAATAAAAAACTTTAGTTAAGTTTGTTAAAAAAAATAAAATGAGTAAAATTGGTTTCGCATGTGATCATGCTGGGTTTAGCTTGAAAAATAAGTTAATAGAATTTGTTAAAGAAAAAGGATTTGAAACTAAAGATTTTGGAACATCCTCAGAAGATAGTTGTGATTATCCCGATTATGCACATCCATTAGCAGAAGCAGTAGAGTCGAAATATTGCTTTATGGGAATTTCAATTTGTGGAAGTGGAAACGGAATTAATATGACCGTAAATAAACACCAAAAAATTCGAAGTGCTTTATGTTGGAATGAAGAAATATCATCTCTTGCCAGACTTCATAACAATGCTAATATTTGTTCTTTACCAGCTAGGTTTATTACTGAGGAATTAGCTGTTAAAATTGTAGAAATATTCTTAAATACTGAATTTGAGGGAGGAAGACATCTTAATAGAATCAATAAAATTCCAATTTAGTATTAAATAATGTGAGGCTTTGTTTTATTAAGCCTGTTTCCATGATACTCTATATACCTTACGAAAAAATATATGTTATTTTTTATGCTATATGTTTTTAATAAACCAATAAATTACAACCTCGAATTTCAGCATTGTCAAATCTGCCTTTTATCATAAATGTATGATTCTGATAGACAGTTCCAATGTCTGAAGTGGCAATAAAACAACAAGAATCAATGTTTGCAAGATCAATAATATTGATTGCTCCACTTCCAGTTCTTACAACACTTAATGGGTCGTAAGTGTCACGAATTAATATCTTTAATTGAGACGGCATTTCAAAAACTCCTTTTCCATCTGAATATGCTTGTGAAAGTAGCTCTGTCATTCCATATTCCGAATGAATAGAACTTAAATTAAAAGATTTACAAAGAATTTTATGTAGTTCAGCTTTAGTGAGTTCTTCTCTGCGCCCTTTCATTCCTCCGGTTTCGATTATTATTCCATTTTTAATATTCAAAGGAAAGGATTCTGCAAAATCAATAAGGGCAAAACTGACTCCAAATAAGATATACTTTTTATTTATTTTTTCAAGTTCACTGATGGTGTCAGATAGTTTAGTATATTCATCAAGGTAGAACCCACTTAACTCACTTTTACTTAATTTGATTAAGGTATTTACCATATAAACAAGGGACGAACCTGTTCTTTCGAGGTAGGATGGAAGCAGACCAAGAATTGTGTAGTTTTCGAGATCTCCATACGTTTTGGAAAATATATCAATAAAGTTTTTCTTATAAAGATTTGTATCAGAAACAAAGTGTTTTGAATGATCAGCACCTGTTGTTCCACTTGATTCAAATACTATTTCTTTTGATTGATTTCCTGTTACTACCTCCTTTGATTTAAAAAACTCGATTGGTAAAAATGGAATATCTTCTAAGTTTTTAATCAGATTAGGATTAATATTGTAATAATTGCAGTATTCATTATAAACAGGATTGTTTTCAAATTGATACTTAAAAGCATCTAATGTTAATGAAGTAAAATCATCATCAGACTTTATTTTAAAAATGTCGGCTTTGTATTTTTCAATATTGAAACTCATAATGCAAATGTAAATAAAAAGAGGCATATATATATATGCCTCTAGCGAATACATCCCTCGAGTCTTATTTTTTCTTAAAGACTACATATTCATTCTCGAAATTTAAAAAATACTCTCCTTTTTTTAAATTTGAAACATCTACCACAGTACCGTTTCCAGAAATTAGTTCTTCGCCAAATTCGTTTATTACAGCATAATATGTTTCCCCCGAAAAAATTATTTCTTTTTTTATTTTTCTTAATGGACTTGTAACAGATATTTTTTCTTTATCTACATTAAAAACTATTTCATCAGAATAGTATGTGCGATTCAAATGATCTGTTTGATGTATCCTATAACGATTTTCGCCATTATATGGATATATTTTTATTGAGTAATTCCTATCATCAGGACCACCTTCGCCTGGAATTTGTCCAATTTGATTCCATTTATTCCATCTATATTCTTCAATAACAAAATTTAGTTTCCCCGATTCATTGTGGGTTGTAAATTTTAACATATTATTGTACCCTAATTCATAATTTATTAATTCATATGTGCTAAGAGGTTTGAGAACTTCAGGATTTACAAGTTTTGGAGCACAATCTTCATGATGTTTTATTTTTACTACATATTCTTCTCCAAATTGTAATCCAACATATTCAAGTGTAATTCTAAATGCGCTTGAATTTATTACGTCATTAAACGGTTCGTCATTTACCAGAACTTCATAGGCGCAATATTCTTCTCCAATATCAAGCATAGGATTGATAATGTATAAATCTTTTCCTTGATATATGCCTGTTAAAACCATTTCGTCTGCAACTATAAATTTGCACGAAAAAAGACTTAGAATGAGCAAAATTGCTAATCCACTGTTTTTCATAATGTTACAACTTTTATTAACAAATTATCAACAAATTTAACATGAAAAGTGTCTTTTTCCAAATGTTTTTCAATGTTTTTTTTGATAAGGATAATAATAAATTAATCTGTGGGGCGTTATGTAGCTGTAAATCAAGATGTTCTAGTTATCAAAAAAATATTGTTTGTAACAATATTAATTTGCTTTATTTTTTTTAATAACATGTGTTATTTTTGTAAAACTCATATTATAAAATAATAATTATGAAAAATATTTTAGCTGTATTTTGTATTATAATTACATTTAATGTATCTGCTCAGGAGTATAGTCAGGATACTCTGTTTTATAAAAATGGTCAAATACGTGAAGTAGGTAAACTGCATTTGGGACAGAAGTTTGGCCCATGGGAGTATTATAGTCCAAATGGTAAAAAAATGGCACAAATAGATCATTATAAGGATATGTTACATGGCGAAAATATTGTATATTTTGCCAATGGTAAAATAAAAGAAATGTATAACTATTGGGCAGACGAAAGACATGGTGAGTTTTACGAAAATTATAAAAATGGAAATACTAAAGTAAAAGGATTTTACCATAGTAATTTGAAAGATTCTATATGGTCATTATTTTATGAAGATGGGATCTTACAGTCTGAAATAGTCTATAATAAAGGTTTTTTAAAGGAGATAAAGAACTTTTATTCTCCAAAAGGAGAACAGACTGTGGTTGATGGTTTTGGAGAAATGGTAAGCTATTTCCCGAATTTAAATAAAGCATCGGAAGGTGAGATTGTTGATGGAAAAGAGAATGGGAAATGGTTGTATTATCATGAAAATGGAAAAATCGAATCTGAAGGAGAATATAAAGATGGTGAAAGAGTCGGTATTTGGGTTGAATGGTATGAAAATGGACAAAAGAAAAGCGAAATTTCTTATGAAACAGGATTGAATATTTATTGGACAGAAAATGGTAATAAAGAAATGGAGGGAGAAATCCAAAATGGAAATCGTGAAGGTGTATGGACGTATTGGTATCCTTCAGGACAGGTTAGAAGTGAAAATACTTATAAAAATGATCTAAGAGAAGGTGTCCAGATTAAATATTATGAAAATGGAAAAAAACAATCTGAAATGAATTTTATTAAAGGCTTAAAAGAAGGAGAAGCACATTTCTGGTTTGAAGATGGGACAAAGGATATAGATGGTAATTTTAAAAATAATTTGCAGGACGGTTTGTGGACATATTGGCGTTCAGATGGAACCAAAGGGAATGAAGGGAATTATGTTCAAGGTAAAATGGATGGAAGATGGAATTTTTGGTATTCAAATGGTCAGATTTGGAAAGAAGTTGATTATAATGCAGGGAGAAAAGATGGTGTTTGGAATGTTTATTTTGAAAATGGTCAGCAATTCAGAAAGGGACAATTCGAAAATGACTACGAAGTTGGTGAGTGGAAAGAGTGGTACGATGATGGTACCTTGGCAATGAAAGGTGTTTATGATTTAGGAATTATGCAGGATAAGTGGGAAACTTTTCACGAGAACGGACAAAAAAAGTCACTAATAGAATATACTGATGGTCTAATATCTGGTAAAAATTTCTTTTGGTATCCAAATGGGAAAAAACAGCTGGAAGAATCTTATAAACTAATTGAAGTAGAATCTGATGATGATTTTAGCGTAAAGAGTAAAATCACATCAGTATTACATGGAGCATATAACACATATAATATTCGTGGAAATAAAATTATATCAGGAAATTATAATGAAGGCCTTCGTGATGGTAAGTTTGTCTATCATAATAATAATGGTAATATCATAAAAGTCGAGAATTACAAAATGGATAAATCAGATGGAAAATGGCAAACATTTTATGATTGGGGTGGACGTGATTCAGAAGTTAATTATAAAGACGGTATGAAAGAAGGTAAATCTACATACTGGAATCAAAAGGGAGAAGTAATATATCAGTCTATATTTCATGGGAACAGAGAAACTGATGTATTAATTGATGCTGAAGTAGATTTGCCAAAGTAGTTAAATTTAGATGAAAAAATACATTTTCTTAATTATATTTATTTCCCTTTTTGCCATTGTTTCTGTTGCTCAAAACGAGAAATTTTCTTATAGTGGCGGGATGCTGTTTCTTCAACCGGGTTATACAATTTATACAAATAAATATCAGAATGTTAAAGAACTTAGTTTTGGCTTAGGTGGAATATTGCGTTTTTATCCAACAGAACATTTTACTGTAGGATTAGCGGGTGGTAATCAAAAGTCGAATTACTCAACGATAAGTTCAAATAACTCATATATTACAATTGGATATGGAGGAATTATTCTAGGATATACATTTGCAAAAAATAAAATGCGTTTTTGTTCTTCCTTAGGTTTTGCTCGTGGACGCATTAAAAATTTACACATCTCTCAACAATCAAGTAATTTTATTGATGATGGAAGTTTTTATAATTATGGTGCTTGGGTAGCCTATCCTTCGCTTAGTTTTGACTATATGTTGACAAAAAAAATATCATTTACTACTCAGCTA
>CAYUWD010000010.1:33598-45834 GCA_964448235.1 uncultured Bacteroidales bacterium
TTTGTATTTTTGTCCGGTCTTCCAATTGGGAGTTTTGTTTAATAGATAAGTTTTATATTTATTAAACTCTATGATTTTTGAATTTTTGAATTGAACTTTGAGCGAATTGCATATCGCATATAGCAGATGGCATAGTTAAGTAGTTTGTTTTATCGAATACAAACAACTTACCTCATGCTCTATGCCCCATGCAAGTATTACATTGTAGGTTCAAAAATTTTAAATTAAAGTAAAAGTTAAATAAGAATTAAAATAGGAGTACAAAATGGTACAAGAAGATCTTTTCAAGAAAATTATTGCTCACTCAAAAGAGTATGGATTTATTTTTCAATCCTCAGAATTGTATGATGGTTTAAGTGCAGTATATGATTACGGACAGAATGGTGCTGAGCTAAAAAATAATATCAAAGAATATTGGTGGAAGTCTATGACTCAAATGAACGAAAATGTTGTGGGTATTGATTCAGCAATATTTATGCATCCAACTGTTTGGAAAGCTTCCGGTCATGTCGATGCTTTTAATGATCCATTAATTGACAATAAGGATTCAAAGAAAAGATATCGTGCTGATGTTCTTATTGAAGATTATGTCGAGAAATTAAATGATAAGATAAAGAAAGAAGTTAAGAAGGCAAAAAAACGTTTTGGTGACCAATTTGACGAACAACAATTTCTTGAAACAAATCAGAGAGTGCTTGGCTATAAAGAAAAGCAGAAAAACATCATGGCTGAGTTTGTTGCTGCAATGGAAGCTAATGACTTAGAGAGAGTACGTCAATTAATTATTGATCTTGAAATAGCTTGTCCTGTATCAGGTAGTAGGAATTGGACAGAAGTACGTCAGTTTAATCTTATGTTTGACACTAAACTAGGCTCATTGTCAGAGGGGGCAAATACTATATATCTTCGTCCGGAAACAGCTCAGGGTATTTTTGTAAATTATCTAAATGTTCAAAAAACCGGTCGTATGAAACTCCCTTTTGGGATAGCCCAAATAGGAAAAGCTTTTAGAAATGAAATTGTTGCACGTCAGTTTATTTTTAGAATGCGTGAATTCGAACAAATGGAGATGCAATATTTTGTGAAGCCGGGCGAAGAAATGAAATATTTCGAAGAATGGAGAGAAAAACGACTTAAATGGCATCATGCAATGGGTATTAATGCTGATAAATATCGTTGGCACGAGCATGACAAACTCGCTCATTATGCAAATGCAGCATATGATATCGAATTTGAATTTCCATTCGGGTTCAAAGAACTTGAAGGAATACATTCAAGAACTGATTTTGACCTTTCTCAACACGAAGAGTTTTCTGGAAAGAAAATCAAATTTTTCGATAATGAGTCAGGTGAAAGCTATGTCCCTTATGTTGTAGAAACTTCTATTGGTTTAGACAGAACATTTTTGTCAATACTTTCTGCATGTTATAAAGAAGAAAATGTGGGAAATGAAACCAGAGTTGTTTTAAATATTCCTGCACCACTCGCACCTGTCAAAGTAGCAGTTTTACCACTTGTAAAAAAAGATGGTCTTCCTGAATTGGCTCGTGAAATATTAAACGAACTTAAGTTTGATATGAATTGCCAATATGAAGAAAAGGATTCTATTGGTAAGCGTTATCGTCGTCAGGATGCTATTGGAACTCCTTTCTGTATTACAGTGGATCATCAAACGGCTGAGGATAGAACTGTTACTGTTCGTTATAGAGACTCAATGGAGCAGGAACGTGTTCCAATGAATAAAGTTGCAGAGATTGTCAAAGAGAAAGTTGATATGAAAGCTCTTCTTAAGAAACTTATGTAGTATTGTTTATTTAGATGAACAAAAATAAAAAGTTAATCCTGGTTTATTTTCTTCTAACGATATCTATGATATTGTGGGGGACTTCATTTGTTTGGAGTAAAGTTGCTTTGGCATATTATAATTCTGTTACTATTGTCTTTTTCAGGTTATTGGTTTCAGCAATTGTAATGATTCCGGTTTTACTTGTTACCAAAAAGTTTCGTTTTCCTGCAAAAAAACACTGGCCTTTATTTCTACTTTTAGCATTATTTGAACCAACCTTATATTTTATTGGAGAAACAACAGGGCTTTCTTATGTCGATCCGTCAATGGCATCGGTAATTATTTCTGTAATACCACTCTTTACACCATTTGTAGCATTTTATTTTCTTGGAGAGAGGATAACTATATTAAATGTTTTAGGTATAATAATATCTATTACAGGTATTGTTGTTTTGGTTTTGGGTAAGGATATGACATTGCAGGTGTCAATGATAGGTTTAGGCTTATTGTTTCTTGCAATAATTGCTGCTAATGGGTATAGTGTAATGATAAAGAAGATACCTGATGAGTATTCAATTTTAAATATTATTTTTTGGCAGAGTGTTATTGGTTTAGTGTACTTCATTCCATTATTGCTCATTTTTTCAAAAGATGATTTACTGGTAACAGGCTTTGTTGATGAGGCATTTAGATCTATCTTATATTTAGGCTTTTTTGCTTCAACAATTGCATTCCTTTTCTATATGTACGGACTTAAGTTTATGTCTATTACTAAGGTTAATGTTTTTACTAATGTTATTCCGATTTTTACCATAATTGTATCGTATTTATTTCTTGGCGAAGAAATAGGACCAAAGAAAATTCTGGGAATTTTTATTGTAATTACAGGAGTTATTATCTCTCAGCTTAAATATAGATTGATCCCGGGAAAAAAATAAGTAAACAGTGTTTTGCCTGTTAATATCTTGCCATATTAATTTAATATGTAATCTGGTATATTTTTCTTAAATTTATAACTTTATTTAGATAGAGACATTTTATACCATATGTCAGTTCATGATATAGGTTGACGTTAAGTTTAGTTGAAAACTTTCGTAATCGAAGTAATAAATTTCAAGAAATGATAAGAAATGCTCAAATTCAGCCCAGTCATGCTGGGAACTGTTTAGAAAATGGATTATCTGAACGTGCTAATGGGATAATAAAAAATGGTAGTGTCCACATTAGTGTGTCTGAGTTACTAAAAAGTTTCTAATATTTTTAAGAAGTTTTGGTTCATTTTTATTGTTTTCTAAACAATTTTCGTCAAAAAAAATGTATATTGGATAAGCATAAGTTTTTTCTGATTTATCAATAGCCACTGAAGTAATTAATGCCAAAACATATTCTTCATTAGGAAAAGCTCCACTAACCTTCAAAAATATCGCTGTATTTGCATAGAATATCAAGTTATTACACTTCTTTAAATTAATTACATAAAAAATGTTGATTTATTTAAAATTATATTATTTTTGCAGTCCGTTTGGTCATCCAGCCTATGGGTTAAATTAATATTTAACAAATAAAAAATAAAAGATTGTGAAAACATTAAAGTACAAAACAATATCAGCCAACAAAGAAACTGTTAACAAACAGTGGTTTGTTGTTGATGCAGAGGGAGAGATCCTTGGACGTCTTGCTTCGAAAGTAGCATTTGTGCTTCGTGGGAAGCATAAACCAGACTTTACACCTCATGTTGATTGTGGAGATAATGTCATTGTTATCAATGCTGATAAATTCAAATTAACAGGAAAGAAGTTAACAGACAAGGTTTATATCAGTCACTCTGGTTATCCAGGTGGACAGAAAAAAACTACTCCCGAAGAAATGTTAGAAAAACATCCTGAAAGAGTAATTGAAAAAGCTGTTAAAGGTATGTTACCTAAAAATCGTTTAGGAGCTGATTTATTCAGAAATTTATATGTGTATGTTGGTACTGAGCATAAACACGAGGCTCAAAAACCAGCTAAGTTGGACTTAAATACAATTAAATAAGCATTATGGAAGTTTTTAATGCAATAGGCCGTAGAAAGGCTGCTATAGCCAGAGTATATCTGAGCGAAGGCAAAGGAAATATTACTATTAACAATCGTAAATTAGAAGATTATTTTACAATTATGCAATTACAATACATTGTAAAACAACCATTCTTAACGATCGACAAACTCAACGATTATGATGTTAAAGCTAACATCGATGGGGGTGGAATAAAAGGACAAGCAGAAGCATTACGCTTAGGTATTTCAAGAGCACTTCTAAAAGTAGATCCTGAGTATCGCGCAAGTCTTAAACCAATGGGATTTTTAACACGTGATTCTAGAGTTGTTGAAAGGAAAAAACCGGGACAAAAGAAAGCCCGTAAAAAATTCCAATTCAGTAAACGTTAATATTTTTATTGAGAATTATAAATCAAGTTTAGTATCTAAATTGTATGGATTGTTTTTAACCTACCATACAGTTGTTACTACAGAAAGTAAACTTAAAATTTAAAAAATGTCAAGAGTAAATTTTGATCAATTATTAGAAGCTGGTGTGCATTTTGGCCACCTTAGACGTAAATGGAATCCTTCAATGGCACCATATATCTTTATGGAGCGTAACGGAATTCACATTATTGATTTGCATAAAACTGTTGTAAAAATTGATGAAGCAGCTAGTGCAATGAAAAATATTGCAAAATCAGGAAGAAAAATTCTATTTGTTGCGACTAAAAAGCAAGCAAAAGATATTGTTGCTGAAGAAGTTAAAAAAATTAATATGCCATACGTAACAGAACGTTGGCCAGGTGGAATGTTAACAAATTTTCCTACAATTAGGAAAGCTGTGAAAAAGATGACCACAATAGACAAAATGCAAGCAGATGGTACTTTAGCAACTATGTCAAAACGTGAAAGACTACAGGTTACTCGTCAAAGAGCAAATCTTGAAAAAAACTTAGGCTCAATCTCTGATTTATCAAGACTTCCTGCAGCTCTATTTATTGTTGATGTCATGAAAGAAAAAATTGCAGTACATGAAGCCCTTAGATTAGGAATTCCTGTATTTGCAATGGTTGATACAAACTCTGACCCTAAACCTATTGACTATCCAATACCTGCCAACGACGATGCTTCAAAATCTATTCAGGTAATAATTAGTGCAATGTGTCAAGCTATTAAAGAAGGGCTTCAGGAAAGAAGTGCAGAAAAAGAAATTGCTGCTGCTGAAAAAACTGCTTCTAAAAATAAAGAAACTGAAACTAAATCAGAAGACACAAAATCTCCTGCTAAAAAAACCAGAGCTAGAAAAACAAGTGTTAAAGCAGAGGTAGCTACAAAAACTGAAAACAAAGAGACTGAAAACAAATCAAAAAAGTAGTAATCTAAGTTAAATATTAAAGAAATGACAAAGATAAGCGCTGCTGACGTAGCGAAATTAAGAAAAATGACAGGTGCAGGAATGATGGATTGTAAAAAAGCACTTGTTGAATCCGATGGTGATTTTGACAAAGCAAAAGAGCTTATTCGCGAAAAAGGTTTAGCTATCGCAAATAAAAGAGCTGATCGAGAAGCATCAGAAGGTGCTGTAATAGCTAAAACTATTAACAATGATACAATTGGTGTAATGATTGCTCTAAATTGTGAAACTGACTTTGTTGCAAAAAATGAAGACTTTGTCGGTCTGGCAAACACAATTCTTGATGCTGCCGCTAATAAATTACCAGCTAATGTAGATGAACTTAAAGCTATTGAAATTAATGGACAAACAATTGGTGACTTAGTAATCGAAAGAAGCGGTGTTACCGGCGAAAAAATGGAAATAGCATTTTATGACAAAGTAGAAGCTCCTCAAGTTGCTGCATATATCCATATGGGAAATAAACTTTCAACCTTAGTTGGATTAAATAAAAATATTGATCCTCAAATTGGGATAAATATTGCTATGCAAGTTGCTGCAATGAATCCAGCTGCTGTTGACAAAGATTCAGTCCCACAAAATATTATAGATAAAGAACTTGAAATTGGACGTGAACAAGCAAGACTAGAAGGTAAAAAAGAAGAACTACTTGACAAAATTGCTCAAGGAAAACTTCAAAAATTCTTTAAGGAAAATACTCTTTTAAATCAAGCGTTTGTTCAGGAAGGAAAGATATCTGTCAGAGATTATCTAAAAAAACAAAATCCTGAACTTACTGTTACTGAATTTAAAAGATTTGGTCTATCAAGTTAATTACAACTTTAATAAATTAAAAAGCCTCCATATGGAGGCTTTTTTTATGCTGTATTTCTTTTACATCATATTCATTCCTCCACCTTGCTGAACATTATCGTCCTGAATATCTTTACGTGGTTTGTAGTCATTTATTCGATAAGTAAGACCTAACTTTAATCTAAATCCGCTAATCAAATAATCTGTTCGAGAAAAAAAGTTATTGTTAAATGTTTCACTTACCCAATATGGAGAGTTTACAATATTATCATAACCAAAAGTTACAGAAAGCTTATTCTTCATAAAATCTTGCTTTAATGCTGCACTAATTGTATAAAACGATTCTGAAGATGTGTACAAATCTACTCTTGGGCCACTAAAATATCCAGAAACCTGTAATTTTGTTTTAGTTTTAGGATATGTATAGCTTACATTTAACCATGCATTATAATTAAATGTCTTCTTACTAATTTCTCCATTATCTCCACCAAATAATGCATAATGGTAAAAACTCCCTCCAGTAGCAAAACTAATAGCCTTAAATAGTTTAACATTTATCATTGCTTCAAGACCTGCGGCATAATCTCTGTCAAGATTATCAAAAGTTGTTAATGTAACAACATTAGAAGTATCAGCTAAAGATATTACATGCGATATTTTATTATTTGTCTGCTTATAAAATGCTTCAAATGAAAAGTAATTCATACCACTAAAAACGGAATAACCTAACTCGTATGAATCAGTAAACTCAGATTTTAGCTCAGGGTTTCCTTGTCTTACAGAATATAATCCTGTAATCGTTGTCTGAGGATCAAGAAACCAAGGTTGTGGACGGTTAATACGCCTACTGTAGCTTGTAAATATCTGATGCTTCTCCTTAAAAGCTCTACTTAAATGAACAGTTGGAAAAAGTGATATCTCCTCATTTCCAAATTGTGTGTTATCAATTTTTTTAATGTATTGTCTATCGGTATATTCCATTCGCAAACCTAGCTTATATCCAATCTTTAATAACTCTCCACTAAAAGTTGAATATAAGGATTGAATATTTTCATAAGATTTAAGTGGATTAAGCATTGTACTGTCAATTTCTCTATCATTAACATCCTCACTCATAATATTGTAATAATCATAAGTTCCGTCGGAATTAACCAGCCTATACTTGTAACCGGCTTCAAGTTTACCACCAAAAATAGGATTTATATAGTTTAACTCAGCTTCACCATGGAAATTGATATCATTTTCAAACGCATAATTACCATAGTTTGCTACCGAGCCATTAAAGCTATTATCATAATCAACAAAATAAGTTGAACTTCTGTCGAACTGACCACCATTAAAGGAACTTAGAATATTTATTTCATGTCCCTCTTTAGGAAACTTATGTTGATAATTAAGATGACCGGAATAATATCTATTCTTCAGATCCAACCCGGAACTCTGATCATATGAATATGCATTTAATGTACTTTCATCTGTCGCTAAAGTACTATAAGTATTTGCAGAAGTATTTTCATTACCATGTCCCCACTCACCAATACTTGCACTAACGGTCAGAATATCTTTATCAGTTAAACTAAGATCAGAACCGGCTCTGAAATTATAGTTCTGATTTCTCCATAAACTCTCAAACTCAGAATCTATTGATATTAATGAATCGCTAAGTGTTGTTAATTGATTAGTGGTACCAGATCCAGGATGATTATAATACCTATAATCCGCTCCAACAAAGAAATTAAACTTTTTGCGACGGAAATTAATAATAAAATTATCTGATGTATTATAGGTATCCAGAACTTTACCACCATTTAAAGAAATCAAACCATTTATTCCTTCTCTTTTATCTTCCTTCATTATTACATTAATAATTCCGGCGACACCATCTGCATCATATCTGGCAGAAGGATTGGTAATAATTTCTATCCGTTCTATTGATTCAGCAGGAATTTGTTTTAAACCATCACTTCCTTCAATAACAGATGGTCTGCCATCAATAAGCAATTTAAAACCTGAGTTGCCACGTATACTTACATTTCCGTCAATATCTGTCTGTATAGATGGAACATTTTTAAGTACATCTACAGCAGTACCTCCTGATGCTAAAATATCTTTAGTTGGATTAATAATCTTTTTATCAATTTGATATTCGACGTGTTTTACTTCAGCTTCAATATTTACCTCGCCCAAAACATTAACATTTGGTTCGATAACTATATTCTCAAAACCAAAGTAAGGCACCTGTTCTGTCAGGACAAAAATATCAGAGACATATTTTTTAAACCCAACAAATTCAACTTCGATATACAAACTGTCTTTTGGTAATTTTTGTACAAAAAATCTTCCGCTTGCATCAGATATAGTTCCATTTATCAAACTGGAATCTTTTGCCAGATAAACAGAGATATTTGCATATTCTACAAACTGTCCTTCGAGAGATTCTGTAATTAAACCATAGATAATACCACCTTCAAAATCCTGTGATTTTATATTACCTATTGCAATAATAGTTAAAAGAGTAAATACAAGAATAAGCTTTTTCATAATAGCGATTTTCATCAAAGAAAATGAAAATTACACTACTACAACATCTTTTAACATTGTTTAACAAAAGTTTAACCAGTATTAAGAAATGATTTATTTTAAAATTAGCTTATCAGTATATGAAGTTTGTCCAAAATCTATTTTCACTAGATAAATGCCAGGTGGAAACACAGTAACATCAATGACAGAATTAGAATTTTGAACTTCAGACTCTAAATAAACGATCCTTCCGGCATAATCTATCAATTGTATATTGTAATCTTGCTCAAATTCAGAATTCAATTTGATATTAACAAACTCTTGTGCTGGATTTGGGTATATATATACATCCAATTCTTCAATCATATTACAATTTGCAACTCTAATTTCAGAATATGAGAACTCCCCATTAAAATCAACCTGTTTAAGTCTGTAATAATTCATCCCATTAGCATTTTTATCAAAATACTCATATATAGTCTTCTGATTCGTATTGCCTGATGCAATGATTCTGTCTATCACTGTCCATTCTCTTGCATTCGAAGATCTTTCAATATCAAAATACCATGAATTTATTTCTGATGCTGTTTCCCAAAATATTTTAACGTCATTGTTATCACATTTAGTTTCAAAATAAATCAATTCAACAGGTAAAACATTATTCTTTCCTCCTGCCAATCCCCAATTACTCCATCCTGTAGCACCTGTTCGTTTAACAAGTAATCCATAAGAACCGGTCTGATTTGGTTCTTGATGTGTACCTGACTCTACCCAATTACCTGCCCCGATACGTTTTAATGCAGTCAGTTGGCAATAATCATTAATTATTTCAAAGCCATTAGGATATATTGAAATATCATAATTGCCACCTGATAATCCGTCAGCAGCATCAACTTGCCAATAACCTTCATCACTATAATTTGTAACGCTGAATTGCCCACAAGAACCTACTGCTGTAATTGTTGGACTATTACCAGAGTTTTGCCAACCCATCTCCGTTTCAACAAACTGAGCAGTTAAACTTCCTCCACTTGATGGAGCACTAGTATATTCAATTAGTACCGGTCTAAAATCCGTACCTACTCCTAATGGGAATAACCCAGTGTTATCACCAGAGTTGGTTGAAGCTATAAACCACCTTTTTAAATTACCAAACACCATACCTGAGGTATAATCCAGTAAGCCAGGTTCTGCAATGCTGGTTCCTATTTCAAGTGTATTAGCATTTGTAGTAATATTCCCCGAAACCATTTCAAGTTGTTCTTCAACTCTGACATTTGATTGCAAGTCGAGATTGCTATTATTATCTAAAATCACATAGTCAAAAGTTTCACCACCTACAGTATTGATTATCTGCTCTGAGGTTCCTGTAAAAAACACTGCTCTCTCATTATTAACAAGCGTGCTACCTGCACCTCTGTTCCAATTACCTTTAACAACAATATCTCCTCCTATATCATTACTCAAAGAAAGGGTTCCATTAATTGTAATATTTCCATTTATAGTAAGGGGATCGGTAATTCCCGGACTAGGAGAACCATAATCCATATAAAGTGCCGAACCTGCGTCAATAACTAAATCCCCTTCAATAGACTTTGCTATACCTATTGTTTCATGTACATAATTAAGTGTTGTATTCCCTGTAATTGTTACATCATTTGGATAGCCAGATGTAACTCCTATAGTTCCAGTTCCGGAAGCACCCCATTCAACTCTACGATCGTAAACTGCTCCTGTATTATAGACCAAATGAGAGTTCACTCCATACGTTGGTGCATTTACATCTGCATAACCCCATGAATTAATTGTTAATGTCCCATCTATTTTTGATTTATATGCTCCAAAGTTAACACCACCACTTTCAGCAGTGCCATTTATTATTACATTATTAAAAGTAGTTACCTGACTCCCTCCAATTGTCCCAACTCCTTCAAAAACTACAGTACCAGTTCCTGCTGTAAATGCAGAATTATTTGTTAATGTAGCATCTTTTGCTAATGTCAATGACTTATCTGATAAAGCAAGTTCGCCACCTGCTTCAATAATTAAATTAGATGCTGTAGCGTCAGCTGTTAATGTTACTACATGTGTATTTTTAATTGTTACAGTTGATTCATCTTTTGTAGGATAAATAGTAGTTGTAGTATAACCGCTTCCATTATAAACTTCCCAAGTACTGGAAACATTCCAATTTCCTGTTGTTTTAGACTGGAAAATTCCTTTAGGAACTATTTCTCCGGTTGATAATATTTTTGCACCACCAAAACCTGTAAATGTTATTTGTGCAAGCTGTGCGTCAGTTAATCCTGCATCAGAATTTCCAATAAATATTTTACCAGAAGTTCCAGATGAACCAGAACCACCAGTCCATCCTGTAATAGTCAAAGTTTTTCCGGAGGTCCAGCTAACACCATTACTAGCACTAAAGTTTAATGAATGTGAACCTGTACCCAGATTAATTATTGAATTCTCTTCAAGCTGTAATGTTCCTACTGTTTCATTATAACCCGTAGAAGATCCGGTACTTAAAGTTCCACCGATCAAGCGGATATTTGAAGAATTAGAAATTCGGTCTGCTGCTCCAAGTTCAAGTGTTCCTGCATAAATTTTTGTGGCTCCTGTATAAGTATTATTTCCAGAAAAAGTAAGTTTCCCACTGCCTACTTTCTCCATATCATTATTTCCTGAAATAACTCCGGCAACAGTTATATTGCCAGTTCCTCCAATAGAGGAAAGAGAATTTAATACTATAGTTCCTGCCCAGGTAGAAGCCGTTCCTGATGAATTTATCAAAGCTCCTCCACTAGATATTCCTGTTCCATTTAAAGTTAATGCTTCGGTTGCTGATGAACTCATAGAATAACCATTCATATCCAATACGCCACCTGAATTTATTGTTGTTCCAGTAGCTGTTGTACCTAAAGGACTTGATGAAGCAGAGGTTGATGAAACTCCAATTTTCAAAGTTGCATTTGCATTAACAGTTGTTGTTCCTGTATATGTATTTGCTGCAGAAAAAATACCATAACAACTATTCTTCAATGAAATTCCACCAGAACCAGAAATAACACCACTTAGAAATAAACTTTTGCCACTTCCACTATATACATCTATGTAGTTCCCATTAGTGTTTATTGTACTAGAAAATGTTAAGTCTCCACTAATTGGATTCAGTTCAATTGGATTATATCCGACTTTAATTGGAAAATCTATCGTATGATTAGCACTTGAGTAATTCTCAATTTTAGGATACCCTCCACTATAATCATAAAAAGTGTTTTCAGTACTCCCACTTATTGTTCTTGCTGAGGTAGCTCCACTAGCAAAAATAATCCTCCATCTATTTGTAGAAGTCAAATTGTTGGTCATAGATGTATATGTATTATTATTAAAATACAAGTTTCCACTTCCACCTCCATCATCAGGGCTCGCATTACTGCTACCATTCCACCAATTGGCAGAAACATTCCAGTTCCCACTTGATGCTTCAGACCTCCATGAATATGTAGTTTGCGAACTAGCTAGAATAGGGAATAAGCTCAAACCAAATAGTAAGATCAGCTTGAATATTTTATTCTGTTTCATGATTTATAATATTTATAATAAATGCTAATTCAAAAATACGAAATAATCGTATGTAAATCAACTAATTATCAGGGCAAACTCATACTTTTATATTTAATACTTTGAGCAAGTAATCCTC
>CAYUWD010000011.1:0-45116 GCA_964448235.1 uncultured Bacteroidales bacterium
GCTGTTGGCTGTTAGCTGTTAGCTGTTAGCTGTTGGCTGTTGGCTGTTGGCTGTTGGCTGTTAGCTATTGGCTGTTAGCTGTTAGCTGTTGGCTGTTGGCTGTTAGCTGTTGGCTGTTGGCTGTTGGCTGTTAGCTATTGGCTGTTAGCTATTGGCTTTTAGAAATCTTTGTGATGAGTGAGTTAATTTGTTTTTGGATGCCATTTAAGTCTTCAGCTATTTCATTTTGTTCAGAAATAGAATGGTAGTCAAGTTCACTAGCTATTATTAACTGCGTTTCCAATTCAAATGCAGAACCAATTGCAATTTCAAGAAATCGTTTAAATTCAATTTCGCTGTTTCTGCTACAACCTTCAGCAATATTTGATGAGATAGATACAGACGCTCTTTGCATTTGACTTATTAAACCGAACTTTTCTTCATCCGGATATTTCTTCGTTAGTTTATAAACTTTTTGAACTAATTCAATACTCTTTTTCCAAATCTCAAGATTTCTAAAATTTCTCATAATATAATATTTAATGATTAATTGTTTGCACAAGTTAGCCAATTGCCAAAAGCTAACAGCTACGGGTCAATTGGCTATCTTCTCAAAATTGGGTTCCAGTCTAACTCGTGATTCCAGTTTGCACGAATTTCATATTCTTCGGGGTAGTAAAAAACTGGTTCCGGCTGAATTTGCTTATCATAATCTCCGGTATCCCAACGGCCATTATCATTTAGATCTTTTATCGCTCTAATTTTATACGTTGCTGGTTTTAAAAACTTAAATTCACAAACTCCATCTATGGAATTTGATTCTGCAACAACCTTTTCACCGCTTATTAACTGAACTATATAGTTTTGATTAGTATCAGTAAAACTTAAGTTCAAATTACTGTATTCTAATGTAGATGAACTACTAAAATTCAAAGTATCTGTCGTATTTGACAAACCACTTTTAGTGACAACAAATCCATCTTGAATTACAAGCCTGTAATCAGATTTTTCCAAAATTTCAGCCTCTATTAATAGTATAAGCGGGTTTAAAGAATCTTTAACAAGTTTAAAATCTGTTGAAATAAATGTGGAATCTGATTTTAAATCCAAAGAGATTAATTCAGAATTTATTGTGTCAACCGGAGTGTTTAAAACCAGCATTAATGGTTTATGAGGTTCTTTAGTTTTTGGTGTATTTATTTTAATTAAACTGTCTCTTTCCTGAGAGTCAGGACGACGAAAAACAAGTGTATCTGATCTAAGAGAATCAGTATAAACGGGGTCAATATAATCAACAAAAACTGCAATACTATCTGTTTTAATTAAATCTTCATTTTTTAACCATATCTTTACGGTATCCGGTTGTTGATTTGAGAATATTACAGCATCTTTATCCTGTGGAATATCTATTGTAAACTCTTCGTATTGTGTCGAATTAAAAATAAACTCCAAATAATCAGGTTTTAACCTTTTGTTTTCACTGATAAATTGTGTTTGTTTCTTTTCTTTGAAAATTAAGAGTTCCACATTATTCGGATAATTTCTGTACCCGTTTTGAACATTTCCTGCTGTGTCAGTTGATGATAATGTATCAACTCTGGGATGATATATCGTATCTAAAAAAGCTATTCCTTCTTCAGGAATATCAAACAAATAATTATAATTATTATCTATTAAAGCATATATTTTATAATTATTATCTCTGACAAAAGGAATAAAAAACTCCCCTTTATCATCTACCTTTGTAATATATGCCGGATCATAGGTTTTAATAACACTGTCAGCAAACACGTCATGCAAAATAACCCATGCATCTGTTATGGGCTCTTTGGTAAAAGCATCTAATACATGACCGGAAAAACTTAATGAGTCTATCTCTGTTCCTGTCGAAAAAGCATATACAAAACTATTTAATGCATTTCCTTCATTATTATCGACAATTGCATCATTAAAGTTTAAGCAATAAGTTGTATTAGCTTCTAAAAGGTCTAAGTCTATACTAATTTTTATTCCTTTACCTTTTATTGTGACTTCGGGAACCTCTTCAATTGGTGGAGAAACAATCAATTTCTGATTTAAATTATTTAATTTAATATATTCATTGAATTTTACATAAACTGTATTTTCTGTAAAGTTTACTGTCCCGTTTTGTGGTTCTGCCTCAATCATTAATGGAGGTGTAGTATCTTTAGGGCCACCTGTTATTGCAACTTGTTTAGCACAAGCAGAAAATAGAAGTGAAAAGATAAAGATAAACAGTGCTTTTATGTTGATAGAATATTTCATTAATTAATTTATAATGCAAAAATGCAAAATTATCGTGACAACTAGGAATAAATGTAGGAAATTGTTTTTATTACATAACAAATACTATTGTTTTTTCAAATCATTACCAAATATTTCATTCTGTCTTTGTATTGACTCCTTATGAATCATCTGTAGTATTTTCAATAAGAACTCTCTTGAAATATTATCGGTATTTGCATAGTTTAAACGAGATTCAACTATGGTCTTCCATCGTTCTAGTTGCAATATTGTAACGTTATGCGATTTCTTTAATTCTCCTATTTCATCAACAAGTTTAAACCTATGTTCTAGCATGTCAATAAGCTGATAGTCAATGACATCAATTTTATTGCGTAATTCAGCTAAATAGTTTTTGTAAGCATTATTAAAGGTCTTATCTGACCTGTAAACAAGATTGTTAATTATTTCTTTTAATTCTTTAGGTGTAAGTTGTTGTTTCTTGTCACTTAATGCTGTATTAGGTTTATAATGAGACTCAATCATCAATCCACACATATTAAGGTCTATTGCTTTTTGTGAAATATCGGCAATATATTTTGTATCTCCTGCAATATGGCTTGGGTCACAAATCATTTTCAATTCTGGAAAACGTCTAGCAAGTTCTATTGGAATTTCCCATCTTGGGACATTACGTAGATGAGTCTTTTCATAAGGATAAAAACCTCTGTGTACAGCATAAACATTTTTAATGCCTGCATTTAAAAATCGTTCAATTGCACCTGTCCATAATTCAATATCGGGATGTATCGGATTTTTAACAAAAACATTTACATCTGTATTTTTTAAAGCATTAGATATTTCTTGTACAGAAAACGGATTTGCTACAGTTCGCGCTCCTATCCAAAATGAATTTATATCGTATCTGGCTAATTTATCAATATGATCAGCACTTCCTGCTTCGGTAATAACCTTTAAGCCAAAATCCTGCTGAACAATTTGCAACCATTCAAGTCCAATCTCACCAACACCCTCAAAACTTCCCGGTCGGGTACGAGGTTTCCAAACTCCTGCCCTAAAAAAATCGGGTGAAAGTTTATCCTTAAGTTCTTTTGCTGTATGAATAACCTGTTCAAGAGATTCTGCACTGCATGGACCTGCTATTATTATAAATTTTTTGCACATAATATGGTTACGAAGATAGTAATAATTTTATCTTTATTATTTAAGACTTTAATGCCTTTTTATTTTATTAGAAATTGTACACAAAAAATAAAAAACATACTTATTTACGCAGAATAGTCAATTTTTACAGAAAAAAATAAGCAAAAAACAAGTGTTTTTAATACTTGTTTTAACACAGGCTTTTCCAATATGGTGTTGTTTTAAATATACAATAAGCATTAATAAGAAAACAAACAACACGCAAAACAAAGATGTATCATAAAATAAAACTAATTGTAATATCTCTATTCTTATAGTATAAAATATGATAGTATTTGTAAGCTTATATCATTACTCTTTTTATGGTTTGCATTTAGCTTATACACACATGTATATTTGTTAGGATAATGAAATACAAGACATAAAGATGAAAAAAATTATACTCTCAATAATACTCCTCGAAATTTTCTCACTTTTAACACTTCCTCTTATCTCACAAAACAATTTCCTTTACTCTGATGGGTTCGAGAGCTTGTCTGATTTCAGCAACTGGTCACAAGAGAAAATTTCCGGAAACGCATTATGGATTTTAGAATCTGGTCTTACTTATGGTGATATTAACACTGCACAGGATGGCCAAACTAATGCATGTTTCTCCTCATTTAACTACAACTCTGATCAGACAATGCTCATTAGCCCAACAATTGATTTATCACAATCAGAAAACACTATTCTTACATTTTATCATATACAACCTGCCTGGAGTTCAGATCAAGATATCTTAAATATTTATTATAGATCCAATTCAAGTAACAATTGGACACTATTAAAAACCATTGAATATAGTATAGAAATCTGGACAAAAGAATTAATAGCATTACCTGATGCATCAGAAAACTATCAAATTGCTTTTTCTGCAACTTCAGGATATGGTTATGGTATTGGCATAGATAATCTAACTATTCAAAATGGAGAAGCTTGTGATCCAATTAAAAACTTTAACTTCATAAACATTAAAGAAACTTCGACTTTA
The DNA here is from genome assembly GCA_964448235.1 of uncultured Bacteroidales bacterium. Lineage (GTDB taxonomy): Bacteria > Bacteroidota > Bacteroidia > Bacteroidales > ML635J-15 > Bact-19. The sequence continues at coordinate 4,421 of CAYUWD010000011.1, forward strand.
ATTAACTGGGAAACCAACTGCAACAGCACTTTTGAAATAGAATATGGCTCCTTAGGTTACGAAATTGGAAATGGACAACGAATTAATAATATATCTAAAACAACACATTATATTAATGATTTAAATCCTGGGGAAGCATACTCTTTGTATATCCGCTCATATTGCGAGCAAGGTATTAGCGAGTGGTCTGGTCCTTACAATTTTGTTACTGAGTGTGCTATCGGACAACAAATTCCTTATACAGAAAGCTTTGAAAATGCCTCAAACCCATTAGAATGCTGGAGTATTTTTTATCCAAGCGATTCACACAATCCAGAAAATGATGTTACGGTTAATAATGATCAACAATTTTCAGGTCAAAACAGTTTAAGGTTTAGCTCATATGAAGTTGGATCTCCTTATGACCAATACCTAATCAGCCCCGAGCTTAATATCAACGACACGCTTGAGATAAGCTTTAAGTATAGAGCTTTGGAAGGAAGTGATGAATCTTTTGAATTCGGACTTTCAACAAATAGTGATGCTCCTTTAAGTTTTGTTAGTTGGAATGAAACAGTAACAGATGCTAATGAGAGCTGGAAAACATACAAAGCTCTAATTCTTCCTGGTACAACAAACTTCGTAATTCACTATAACAGTATTTACGAATATTACCTATATATAGATGATATCAGAATTAACTATCCTGGCCAGTGCGATGTTGCAAACAATTTAATGGCAAGTGAAATTGCCGAAACCTCTGCAAAAATCTCTTGGGAGGGTAGTGCTGATGTTTTTAAAATTGAATATGGTTTTGCGGGTTTTAACAAAGGTGATGGTTTTACAGTTTCAGAAACAAATGATAACTCAGCTAATCTATATGACCTTATTCCAGGTACAGAATATTATGCTTATGTTATAACAAACTGTGGTGGTACTGAAATCTATTCTGAGCCTATTAGTTTCACAACTGATGAAACTTTTATCTGTAATGCCGTTAATCAAATTTATGCAGAGTCAATTGCTACCAATGAAGCTCTTATTGTATGGGAATCTACTGAGGAACAAACCTCTTGGAATATTGAATACGGCTTAACAGGTTTTACACAAGGAGAAGGCATTACATTTGAAAATCTTTTCGATCCAGCAATTGAAATTAAATATTTAGAAGCTAATACCACTTATGATTTTTATGTTCAGGTATACTGTGATGAAAACAATGAATATACAGATTGGTCACAAAAATTTACTTTCACAACAAATCCAGAATTTATAGTACAACTTCCAGATCATATTGACATTGTTAAACCTACTGCTGATTTAATTGCACTTGATAGTACAATATATATCTGTGATAATTCAAATTATGAAATAAAAATAGATTTTGCACTAACAAATACAAGTGAAATTAAAATATTAGAAGGAGCTAAAATCCCTTACACAATTGAGTTGCAGTCAAAGAATCAAGTTATTCCTATGAACATTGAACTACCTTGTTGTATTTTGCCGGGTAAAACTTATAATTTTTCAGAAAATGTTGAAATTTCAAATCCTAACGAATCAGATCTAATTACAATTGGTTTAAGCAGCTTATGGAGAGACAATAGTTACTCTTCAGACATAATTGAAGTATTTATTGTGTCAAATGATATCCGTTTTGATAATGAAACTGATGGAATAATCCAAGTTGATCAACTTCCTGAATTTATATCTGCTGATTATGAAAGCAACTTCGACTACAGTAGCATCTCTTATATATGGAATGATAATGTTTTAGGTGAATCAAGAATAGTTAATACAGAAGGAAGTTACAGCATTACAATCTCTACTGATTTTTGTGAAATCACTAAATCTGTTAATGTAGATAAAATAATTGATGAAAACCAAAATCAATTTGATATTTATCCTAATCCTTCACAAAACGGACAATTAAACTTAATAAATAATTCAAATGAAATAATAAATGTAGAAATATATGACGCTGCCGGTCGCAATGTTTTTAGCACATCACTCTCCAATGTTGTTGAAGAAATCGACCTAAGCAATTTAGCAGCCGGAATATATAATGTTGCATTTATTCAAAACGATAATGTTGAACTTAAAAGACTGTATATTGATTAAAAAATAAATTTTTTACTTCCATGAAAATACTTGCAACTCTCATATTAAGCCTTACAATTGGCACATGCATCATTGCTCAAAATTCTGTTTTGACAAGCAATGAGACTATGCTAATAAACTTTTATGAAAACTACTCAAATACTATTGATTATGAATTAGTCGCAAATAGCAATTCAACAATTCCTTATTGTGCGCGAAACTATAAGTATAAAGATTTATACTTCGAATTAAATTGCGATAATCAAGCGAAATATACAATAACAATCACTCACCCTTCTATTGCAGACCATGGGATTGAAGTTTACACAATAAATGATAATCAAAAAAATATCATTGCCTGTACACAAGTAATTAATCAAAAATCAGAAATAAGTTTTAACACTCAAGATTATAGCAACATTTTATACGCCAGAGTATGGATAAATGAGGATAATAACATTGGCAGATTAAATATCTCTATTGCTGAAAATAGCCAAAAAAATAGTCGAGCACCTGTTATAAATATTACTAACTCAACTCCTGCTGAGCTTGTTCAAAATGTCCTAATTTCCGGGTGTGTTGAAGCTTCAAATATTGTTTATACCGGAAGTGAAGAAAGCATTGGTTACTTTTCAAACGGCTTACCGGGATTAGACTTCAACTCAGGAATTATATTATCATCAGGTGAGGCAATCGATGCAAGTGGACCAAATAATTCACCTGCAACTTGTGGGAATATGCAAACTCCCGGAGACAGTATTCTAACAAGTATCATAAATCGCAGTACTTTTGACGCTGCGATTCTCGAGTTTGATTTTGTGCCAGCTAGTGATATGATTTCTTTTCAATATGCTTTTGGCTCCGAAGAATATGAAGAGTATGTAGGCAATGTCTTCAATGATATTTTTGCTTTTCAGATTAGTGGTGGGCCGGAAGATTATGAAAATAAAAATCTTGCAACAATTCCAGAAACAGATACCCCTGTAAGTATAAATAATGTCAATCAAAATAATAATTCACAGTTTTATTACAATAATGATAATGGTCAGCACATACAATTTGATGGAATGACCTATACCTTAACAGCGTATGCAGAAGTTACACCTTGCGAAACTTACCATATCCGCCTTTCAATTGCTGATGCAGCTGATCCAATCTTTGATTCCGGGGTTTTTCTCAAAGCCGGAAGTTTTAGCAGTGGAACAATTCCACTAATTAAAAATCAACCTGAAAATTGGGTAATTCCAAATAAAACATACGAAGATTGCTCAAATGAACTTTTCTTTACTCGTTCTGATGATAACTCAATTAATGAACCATTAGAGTTTGAAATAGAAATAAGTGGTACTGCTACAATGGGAACAGACTACTCAGACATCCCAACTACCATAATTATTCCTGAAGGAGAAGAATCTATAAGTATCCCATATGATGTGTTTAATGATGATATTACAGAAGATGCAGAAACAATCATAATAAAAGCATATACAAATTGTAGTTGTGGAGTTGAGTATTTGGAAGAAACTATTATGGTATTTGATCCAATAGAAATAAGTGGATACATCCCTTCACATGAATCAGTATGTGAAAATGATACTATAAAATTTGATTTATTTGTCGATGAGTTTTCTGATAACTATTACATAGTCTGGAATACAGGGCATACAGATACAACAAGCATAAGTGCTGTTTTAACTGAATCTGGAAATGTAAGTGCTACGGTTTTTTATCCATGTGGTGAAAAGACTTTTTCTACATATATTGAAGTTAAGCCTGCCCCCGATGCTAATGTTACAACAAGTAGTCCTGTATGTTTGGGAGATGATATAACATTTTCAGCAGAAGATGGAGTAAGCTATTTATGGAAAGGCCCTGATGGTTTCATTAATACTAACAATAACTTTACCATTAACGATTCTCAATTAAGTGATGGCGGGATTTATGGTGTTACTGTTACCGGAAGTAATGGATGTGAGTATATTGAACAGCTGAATATAGAAGTACATGAATATCCTTATCCGGTTTTGCCGGAATCAACAACATTGTGCGAAAGAGATAACCTACTGTTAAATCCTGGAAACTTCTTTCATTATCAATGGCAAGGACCAAACAACTGGACATCATATAATAGCCAAATTAACATTTCAAGTCTTTCCGTAAATCATTCAGGCACATATTTCCTTACTGTTTTTGACGATATTGGTTGCTCTACAGAAATCCATACAGAAGTTATTGTAAATCCTGCTCCTACTGCATCTGTTACCTATGACCCATTTGTATGTATAGCAACAAATACAAGCCTAATTGGTAGTGGTGCTGGTAATCCAAACTGGATTGGACCAAATAGTCTTAGCTACGAAGGGACAACATTAGAACTTACAGATATTGACCTGAGCGACCAAGGTGAATATAACTATTATCTAGAAAATGAATATAATTGTCAGGATTCAATGACAGTTGAACTAAATATAGTTGTACCTGATGCGGAAATACTTACGGAAGGTAACTTCTGCTCAAATTTAGAATTCTTGGATTTAGAATCGGCATATCCTTTTGGAAACTGGAATGCTCCGGAACTCGTCGACACTATAAATGGAATTATAAATATTATCAACATTCCAACTGGATTTTATGACATTTCGTACAATATTGATTTCGAAAATTGCTCCGATTCCCAAACGACACAGATATTTATTCAACAAGAGGCTCCTATAACAATTACAGCTCCTGAATCTGTCTGTAATAATAATGGACTGATATCTTTATCTGCAACACCTATAGGTGGATTATGGTCAGGAGAATCTGTTACAGACTCCGCAAATGGAGTAATAAATCCAGATTTATGTAACTCAAACCAAACCATAGTAAGCTACGAGTATTCAGACAGCATTTGCACAAATACAGAGAGCGCAAATATTACTGTATATAACTCCTATGAAATAGAAATCAATGAGATTGAACCTATGTGCATTAATGAAGATCCTATCTTATTAGTTGCAAATCATTTAGGTGGGGCTTGGTCTGGCGATGGAATTACAAATAGCATATCTGGAAAGTTTAGTCCTCAAGTAGCAGGTGCAGGAACCCACACCATTTATTATGAAATCTCTAACCCCATTTGTACATCTGTTGACTCCATTCAAATTATAATCAGCGATTATATTTCAGCAGAAACTGATGGAATTCTGAATGTATGTTATGACACTTCTACTGTAGAATTACAATCAACTAATCCGGGTGGAATCTGGACAGGTGATGGAATCATTAATGATATTGGGATATTCTCTCCATCTGTTGTTGGAATTGGTGAAGCACAAGTTTATTATATAATCACCAATGGTGCCTGTATTAGCGAAGATACATTAACAATTAATATAAGACCGCATATTAGTGCTGAATTTAACATCCCAGCACAAGCATGTCTGTATGATAATGAAATAACACTAAACCCACTACATTCTGGTGGAGTTTGGTCTGGAAATGGCATCTCTGATAACTCAATTGCTTCATTTAACCCACTATCTGCAGGAGTTGGTTTACATACCATTCAGTATGAAACAAACAACTCTGGGTGTATAACAACAGAAACAATGGATGTTGAAGTTCTAAATGCACCAAATCCAGAATTTACAGCTGAAAATATGCTATGTGATGATGATTCAGAATTAACATTGGTTCCGGTTACTTCAGGTGGTTTTTGGTCTGGTACAGGAATTACAGATTCAAATTTAGGTACATTTAATCCAACAATGGCAAATACGGGATACAATCAGGTAACATATACGATTTCAAATACAGATTGTAATTCAAGTCAATCTCAAATAATTTGGGTAATCGGAGGTTCAGAAAGTATAACTAATAATAATCCGGACACAATCTGCATAAATGAAATAGAATACACTTTGAGTGCATATCCTCCGGGAGGAGTTTGGAGCGGCCCTGGTGTTTCTGGTGATTCAATATTAAACACCGAAATTGCCGGATTTGGATTGCACACTTTCAACTATCAAATAGGAAATTCTAATTGCTTAATTAGTCAATCATTTGATATTTTTATTGAGAATGTTCAAAGTCCTGTTTTATTATCTCCAACAATTGTATGCAATAATGAAGAGCCATTCGAATTATTAACCGATTATCCTGGAGGAACATGGTCAGGAGATGCAATTATTGACGGATATTTCTATCCACAATTAGCAAATATTGGTATAAATACAATCACATATAGCTATCAATCAGGTAACTTTATAACAGAAACACAATACGAAATAAACAATTTTGAAACAACAACGCCTATAATAAGTCAGGTTGATGATTATTACTGTCAAAATGCTGCCATAGTTTACCCTGCATTTAACCCGGTTGGAGGAACTATTGATGGAATCAATATAAATTCTGACAATAGTTTCAATCCTTCCGACTTGGATATTGGGCTTAATACTCTAAATTATATTTATGAAGATGCTAACGGCTGCATTTCTGAAGTATCAAAAACATTCGAAATACTGGAAGTACCAGAAATAGTACTTACCGGTATAGATTCAATATATTGTCACAATTCATCAGATGTAACATTTCATGTTTATCCTACAGGGGGAACATTTGATGGATTAGAAGTCTCCGGGAATTGGTTTTCTCCTTCCTCTACACCTATCGGCGAACACTTAATGTCTTATTTGTACACCGCACCCAACGGATGTTCAAATTCCTTATCTCACAATGTAACAATTACTGATTCCCCGGAGATTTTTATTGAAACTCTTCAACCTGTTAGCTGTTATAACGATTCAAATGCAATAGTGCAGGTTTCATGTAATAATCAAATAATTGACAATGTTCTATGGAGTGACGAAAACTCAACAACAACAAATATCCTCGAAAATATTACATCTGGTTGGTACTATGTAACAGTTACAACAGAAAGTAATTGTATTATTTCTGATAGCATATTTGTACCTCAGGCAGAGCCATTTAATGCTAGTATCAGTGGAACTGAATATATTCCTTGTTCAGATTCTAATATTGGGATAATAAATATTCAGTTGGAAGGTGGTCAAGAACCATTTGATTTTATTTGGAGTGATGACCCAAGCGTTAACTCTGCTGATAGAACAAATTTAAATTCCGGTGAATATTTTGTAACAATATTTGATGATAATTATTGTTCTGTAATATTAAATCACACTATAGAACCCCCACTTTCAAGCAATTACGAAATAAACATTGTAAATCAAGTGACTTGCTTTGGTAAAAACAATGGTAGTGTTGAAATATCCTGCGACAGTTTGTGTCAAATTCAATGGGATGATCAAAATACAGATATAAATAGAAATGACCTATATGCAGGCTGGTATTATTTTACAATTACAGATATTGATGATTGCACAGTTTCTGATTCTATTCAAATTACAGAACCCGAAGAAATTCAAATTACAGCAATCATAGATTCTGTTATTTGCGGACAACAATGGGGTAATATATACACAAACACAACAGGTGGTCTTGCCCCATACGAATATTTATGGTCCACAGGCGATGAGGAATCAGTAATTTTGAATCTTCCTGCCGACACTTATACTATTTCTGTAACTGATGAAAATAATTGTATTAAAACACAAGAAATAATTTTAACAAGTACAGATAGCTTAATCGTCAATATTGAAACAGAACAAGACATTTTATGTTTTGGCGATGAAATTGGCATGTTAAATTCTGATTGTATTGATGGTATTCCTCCATTATATTATAAATGGAGTAACAACTCTCACTCACCATCCTTAGAAAATATACCTGCAGGAGATTATGAGCTTACAATTACTGACAGTTGGGGATGTGTCGGTTATTCAAATGCGAGCCTTCTGGAACCTGAAGAAATGAATTACGAATTGCAAACATCCCAAATTATATGTAAGGGAGACAATAATGGAGAAATACATATATCTGCTGATGGTGGAACAGGTGTACTTAATTGTTATTGGAATAATGATACTATCGGTTTTTCAAATCAAAACTTAAGTCCTGGAATTTACTCTTTTACCATAAATGATGAAAACAACTGCTCTTTAACAAATACTGTTTCCATTACTGAACCGATATTTAAGTTAGACTATGACTTAAACATGCAAATGCCTCTTTGTCATGGAGATAAAAATGGATATCTTGATATTGAAGCAAATGGTGGAACTCCACCATATTCATATCGTTGGGCAATATGTGATTACATTACCGATTCCAAATCAATAAATAATCTTTTCTCAGGTGAATACTACTTCACTATTACAGATGCAAACAATTGCACTATTGAGAACCTTGTTGAGCTTACAGATCCCGAACTAATTCATGCAGAATATAAAGTTACTTCTCCCTCATGTAATGGAAAAGCTGATGCAGAAATCGAGCTTTACCCTTCGGGTGGTACAGAACCTTACAAAGCTATTCATAACAATACAAATTATAATAATCTTACATTTACAAATTTACTTCAAGGTGCGTATTCTTTTACAATTGTTGATCAAAACAATTGTACATCTGAAGAAATACTTGTGCCAGTCAGTGCTAGTGAAATAGATTGTATTTCAATTCCAAATTCATTCACTCCAAACTCTGATGGTGTAAATGACACATGGATAATCGAAAATATCGACATGTTTCCTAATTCCCACATTCAAGTCTTTAACCGTTGGGGACAAATCGTATTTGAGACATGGTCAAATGAAGAAGAGTGGGATGGAAACTGTAATTTAAAACAATGCCCTTGCGGGACATATTTATATATTGTTGAATTGCACAATAGACAAACTCCTTATAATGGTACTGTAACTATTGTAAGGTAAAGATATCATCTGTTGAGGAGAGAGGCAGATGTTATTTTCATGGAAGCAGGTCATTTGAAACGAAAGTTTCAAGTGGCCTTTTTTAAATTAATTTTTATCCTAATTGATGAATTTTTACTATATTTATGAATTAATCGCCAAAAACCGAAATAAATGAAAATAAATAAAGCATTTTTTTATTTAGTTATATCAATCGCTTGATTATTGTCGATAATCGCAAGTATTATTTCATTTGACTTAAATAATAATATACTGTTTATTATAAGTATTTTACTATTTGCGCTACTACTCTGCGTTCTGGTTGTCTTAGTTTTACATCACAGTTCAAGTAATAATGTAAATGCTGAAAACCCTAATATCACACGATTCTTTGATGACGTAATTATTATTCAAAGCATTTTACAAGCAAATGACATTTGTGAGTGGAATTATATAAATAACTCAAAACCTGAAATCTCTCAAGAATGTCTAAAAATGTTTGAGATTCACAATTTGGACAATCCTAAGGAAGACAAAAAGTATAAATTCATATTAAACCAATTATCTCTAATCTATAATGACTTAAAAGAGAGTGAATCAAATAGTCATTACACAGAGTTTAATATTGATGATTCAACAAAAGGGCTGCGAACTTTTGCTTCATTTTCAACAAGAATAAATACTGGAGTTGACTATAATATTTATGGAGTGTTTTTTGACATTAGTTCCCAAAAAAATAAAGAACTATGGATAGAAAAAAACATAAGTGATATCAACAGTTGGATTGAAAATAACAAAATCCCTATTGTAGATTTTAAACCAGTTTATGACTCTTCCAGAATTCTTGTTGATTTACTTTTTAATCATTCTAATAACTCTTTCAATAATTTATTCGGAATTGTCAATAAAAAAATCAAATCCTCAAGCTATTCTGAATATCCAATATTAGGAGATAAAAACATATTACTTAATAATATTGAAAAGGTTTTTGAAAAAAAGTCCGCTGTTTTTAATATATACAGTGATATCCATGAAAAATATTTTGAAATATATGCCACACTAATCAGAAATGATAAAATTTCGTTTATAATTAATGATAATACAGACATTATCGATCAAATTAATAAGAACTCCGAAAGGCTTAATATTTTTAATAATATTTTCAATCTAGCTAATGATATTTTCTTAATAATTGAAAGGGAAACACTTAATATAGTTTTATCCAATAAGGCTGCAACATCAATTTTTAATAAAGAATCTTACGAATCCCTCACAAATACAAATCTAAGTATACTAATGCCTGAGAATCAAAAAAACGGCATCAAAAGTATTGATTTATTAAAGTCTGAGATTTCGCAACTTGACAGCACAGACACTATAAATTTAACAGATTGGGAATTCAAAAATCATTCTGGGCAAACATTTATTACAAACCTTCAAGTATCAAAAATAAACAGCGATAAGAGTTATATTAGTTTAATTTTAAGTGATACAAGTAAAATTGAAGAATTAAAAGCAAACTATGAAAAAAGCCAGACTTGGCTTCAAACAATAATCGACTCTGTATTGTCTGTAATTGTTGTAAAAGATATTAATGGAAAGGTTATCGCATGTAATGAATCTTACAAAAAAACATTTGGTTATAAGTCTTCAAACTTAATAGGTAAACATAATGAAGATATCTATGTAGAAGAGGAAGCACTGGCAATTAGAAATATAGATCAAGAAATTATAGAGCTTGGAATAGAAAGAACATACGAACAGCAACTATATACTGCAGATAAAACAAAACATATATTTTTAGTTACAAAGAACCCGTTAAAAGACAATAACGGCAATGTATATGCGATTGTTTCCAGTGGCACAGATATTTCTGTAATTAAAACATTGGAAAACAAACTTTATAAAGCACAACTTGAAGCTGTAATAGCAAACAATGCTAAATCACAATTCTTAGCAAATATGAGTCATGAAATCAGGACACCAATAAATGCGATTATTGGATATTCCGATTTATTAAAAAAGAAGACTCAAGACGAAAGGACAAAAGAATATGTAAATTCTATTAGTCAATCAAGTCGTTCGCTTCTTGGTCTTATTAATCAAGTTCTTGACCTATCGAAAATCGAGGCTGGAAAAATAGAGTTAAATAATGAAACCGCAGATGTCTACAATATTCTGGAATCAATTATCGAAATATTTCAATTAAAAGCAAAGCAAAAGAATATTAACTTATCTATAGAATATGTTTCAAGACCTGAAATATACTTTTCGCTAGACATTCAAAAATTAAAACAAATTATTATCAATTTGCTTGGTAATGCATTAAAGTTTACTGATGAGGGGTTTATTAAAATTGTCTTTAACTATGAGACTGTAAATGCAGAATATGGCAATATTGAGTTAAAAATTATTGATTCAGGAATAGGTGTAAGTGAAGAAGATAAAAAAAAGTTGTTTAAGCCATTTACACAAATAGACTCAGACAATAATAGACGTGCAGAAGGTACCGGTCTAGGTTTAAATATTAGCAGACAACTTGCCGAAATAATGAATGGTGAGATAAAATTAGAAAGTACTCTTGGCAAAGGATCTACATTTACTTTAAACCTCTATAATATTGAAACTGCAAGAGATTTTAACAGATCATCTCAAACAAATGAAAACATTGATTATCAATTTAATGCATGTAAGCTTTTAGTTATTGATGATATTTATGACAACAGAAGAATTATTGCAGATCTACTTATCGATTACGGCTTTGAAGTTATACAAGCTGAAAATGGAAAAGATGGTCTAAATAAAGCTATACAGGAAAAACCAGAAATAATTTTACTTGACTTAGTCTTACCGGATCTTAATGGATGGGATGTATGCAAAACTATTAGAGAAAAACTTCCCAACATAAATCAAGTAATACTTGCATATACTGCTGTTGATAGCCTTAATAACATAAACGATTATGACAAAAAAGCTTTTAATGGTCAATTAATTAAACCAATAAATCGAAGCATTTTACTTAGCGAATTATCAAAACATATTAAACACAAGAAAATTAATTATAAAGAGGAAACTAGCGATCAGACATACCAATTTAACAATAATATAAAAGCATTTATAAGCAAATTGCTAAAAAACCACCCTATTACAACCAACGAAATACATACAAATAGAGAAATCAAAGAACTAATTGCTCAAATTCAGAACTCAAAAGAATACTCGAAAGATGATACTCTGAAACAATTCATCCTTGATCTAGTCAATGCTCTCGATGACTTTAATGTTGAAAAAACAGATTACTTAATCAAATTTTTGATAAACCTTACTAATGAATAACTTAATAAAACATATTACAATAATTCCTTTGTCTATCATCTTTGTGACAAAGTTTAAGTATTTTATTTTCACAGGTGTATTTAATAACTCTGTTGACATTCTTATTTTATCCTTTGTTATTGTATTGATTACAATTGCTTTGATCCTTTTTCATATTAAGAGAAACAGATCTCAAAAAATAGCTATTAATAAATATGAAAAACAAATAAAACAAAGCAAATCAGAAATAAGCAATTTTTACAATTACTTTAGTGATATAATTATTCAAACAAATAAAATTGGTGTTATTGAAAAGGTTAGTCCAACTGTAATAAAAATTACAGGATTCAATCAATCATATTATACAAAAAAACACATATCGAAAGTTTTTCAAAAAATAGAAGAATGGAATGAATTCTCGGAAAAGATTTCTAAAAATGAGAAAATAGTTGATCAAATATATACAATTAAAACAAAGTTTGAGAAAAAAGTTCTTTGTTCTGTTACAATACACCCCATCCAAAACAAGAAGGGAGAAATATCAGGATACGAAGGTGTTATCAAAGACTTCTCACAACGGATTTATACTCAGCAAAAAATAGAACAACTAGAAACTCTTTTGGATGAAAGTTTATATTTCTCAAATTCTGGCAGATCAAATTATTTGAAAAATAAACAGACATTCACTTTAGATGAGCCTTTTAGTAAGATTCTTAAAATATCCCAATCAGACAAAATATTAAAAGCAGATTACTTCTGGAATCTGTTCCATCCTGAAGACAGAAAAAAAACAAAAGAAGCTTTCAACCTTCTTATTAATGAATCATTACCAAATGTTGTTATAGAAAGTAGAATTAAATCCGATAACGAACAATATCAATGGTTCTCAAATAAATTCTTTATACAAAAAAATAAGAAAGGTAAAAACATAGATGAAGTAATAGGCATACATACAAGGATTGATAGTTCAAAAAAATTAGAAAACGAAAATCAAATAAAAACTAGAAAGCTTAATGCCTTGTTCAAAGCAATCGATTCTATGATTTTGATAATTGATAAAGAATTTTTTGTGCACGAAGCAAACGAATCATTTATCGATTTTGTTAAAATGGATAAAATATCGATTCTTGGACAAAAAATTGAAGATATTTTTATTAATCGCTCGTTAAATCACTTTTCAAAATTTTTAGTAGAAAACATAAAATATAGCTTTGATAATAAAAAAAACATTAATAAAAAAGAACTCATTTGCCATAATAATTCCAATAGAAGCTACTACATTATTAACACAAACATATTTCTCGATGACAATGAATTAAAATGTTTAGTAAACATTATTGATAATACTAATGCTAAGACAAAAGAAGAAAAAGTTCAAGAAAAGGTAAGCATTTTGGAAAAAAAGGAAAAAGAAAGCGCATATTTGATTAACCGAATTGCTGAAGAAATATCAAAACCCATAAACCAAATCATTTTACATTCAGACTCTATTAAATCAGAAACTGATATTCAGAAATTAAATGCATCAAGATTAAAAATCAAGGAAGAAGCACAAAGCATATTAGACTTTATTGATGAAATAAAAGATTTATATGAAATTAAAAGTAAAAATATCTATCTAAACCTTGAAACATTTAAAATACACAGTTTTATTCAGCATATTATTAATAGTTTGGAAAAACATAAACCAAACCAAAATATTAAAGTACTATCTCAGATTAATCTCCCAGAGCAGAAAAATACAATAAAAACAGATAGCACTAAACTAAAAAATCTAATTATAAACCTTATCAGATATATTTGGAAACTTTCCGAGGATAGTAAAATAATTATCAAACTTAAATATGAGAATAATAGCTTTGTTTTTATTATAGAAACAAATAATTTTACTGACAAACTAACTAAAAATGATTTGCCATTTAAATTGGTCAGAGAATTAGCTATAGCAATACAGTCTGAGTTTTCAATAAATGAGACAAATAGCAAATGCTATTTTACAATTGTAATCCCTGATACAAATATAGATAAAGAGTCTATTAAGCCCGAAAGTAAAACAATAAAAAATGCTAAAATCTTAATAGTTGAAGATGAGGATTACAATATTTATTATCTGCAACAAATATTAAATATGGAAGGCTATCAAAATGTTGTTGCAGAAGATGGCCAAAAAGCAATAGATATTGTTAAAAAAGATGATAATATAGACCTTATTTTAATGGATATCAGGTTACCAGGTATAGATGGATTAGAAACATCAAAAAGAATTAAGGCATTTAAACCCGACATTCCAATAATTGCTCAAACTGCATTTAGTCTAAATTCTGAAGAGGATTTTATGATGGAAAAGTATTGTGATGATTATATCCAAAAGCCAATTGTGTCAAAAGTCTTATTTACTAAAATAAACAATAACTTAAAATCAATAGATAATGAATCGTAATAAAAATAAAATCAAAAGTAGAGTCTTAATTGTTGATGATAATGCAAAAAACATTCAAGTATTAGCAAATCATTTAAAAGAAGATGGTTACGAAGTTGAATATGCTTCAAGTGGTAAAAATGCTGTTATGATGGTTGAGAAAGAAGAGTTTGATGCTATTCTACTTGATGTTATGATGCCCGGAATAGATGGGTTTGACACTTGTAAAAGGATCAAAGCTCTTGAACATAGAAAGCATATCCCAATCATTTTTGTTACAGCAAAAACGGATTTAGACAGCCTTACTCTAGGTTTTGAATACGGAGGTGTTGATTATATCACAAAACCTTTTAAAGCAGATGAATTACTATTAAGAGTCTCCACCCATGTTGAGTTAAAAAAAGCACATGACCTTTTAAGTTACCATAAAACATATTTAGAGAAAAAAGAGGCTTCATTTACAAATGACCTTAATAAAAAAGCCATTGAATTAAAACAACAAAAAGACAATTTTGATTCAATACTAAACACACTGTCTTCGACAATAAAAATAATGGCAGATGTTTATAATGAGTCTCTGAATAATATTAGTACACCGGTTAGTTTGCTAAAATTAGAGAACTTAGATCCAAAATCACTTAATTTAGTTGAACAAATTGAAAATCTCCTAAAGTCAAATACTGATGCTGCTGATTTTGTGTTTAAAAATCAAAATGTATTTACTAATCAAGAAAAATCCTTATCTAAATCTGCATTACAGGCAGAAAGAATAATCGCTGAAATACTCAGTGAAAAAGCTAGTGATTTTAGACTCAAAAACATCAAAATAAATAGCGATTTTGATAGTGGTTTAGAAGTAAATGCAGATCAAAACTTAATTAAACAAGTAATTAACTCGATTATAACGAACGCTCAAATAAATTCACCAGAGAACTCAGAAGTGAACATAAGTTTAAAGAACGATGAAAAAGAAATTACATTAATAATTAAAGATCAAGGTCCCGGTTTTAACAAACAATATATACTCTATCCGTTTAAACCAATCAAGGATAATGATGGTAAATACCATTTGAATCTGTTTTTTGCTAAATATATTATGGAATTGCATGGATTTAGAATTAAAATAGGTAACAATACAGAAAGTGGAGCGTATGTTAAATTAAGTTTTCCTAAATAGCTGAATAAATCTACCCATAATATAGTCTTATTTTGCCAACATTTGTTTTTTTCCTATTTTCGCGTCATTAACTGAAAACGCAATGGAATACAATTTCACAGATATTGAAAAAAAGTGGCAGAATTACTGGCGCGAAAAACAAACATATAAGGTTGAAATAAATCTTGAAAAACCAAAATATTATGTGCTTGATATGTTTCCTTATCCTTCAGGAGCAGGCTTGCATGTTGGACACCCATTGGGATATATCGGTTCTGATATTTACTCCCGTTATAAAACCTTAAATGGATTTAATGTTCTTCATCCAATGGGATATGATGCATTTGGTCTTCCTGCTGAACAATATGCAATTCAAACAGGGACACATCCGGCAATAACAACGGAAAAGAACATTGCTCGTTATCGTCAGCAACTAGATAATATTGGATTTTCATTTGACTGGAGTCGGGAAATCCGCACAAGTGACCCAAAATACTACAAATGGACACAATGGACTGTTATTCAGCTTTTTAAACATTATTATGATCTTGATAAAAATCAGGCTTTTCCTATAAAATTCTTAAAGGATAAATTTGAACTTGAGGGATCAAAAGGAGTAAACGCTCATCATTCTGAGCATGAAGAATTTACTGCTGATGAATGGAAAGAAATGTCGGAAAAAGACCAACGTGAAATTCTGATGTGCTACAGACTTATGTATCTTTCTGATACAGCTGTTAACTGGTGTCCTCAGCTTGGAACCGTTTTGGCAAATGACGAAGTTGTTGATGGATTATCTGTTCGTGGCGGACATCCTGTTGAGAAAAAAATGATGAAACAGTGGTCATTGCGAATTACTGCTTATGCTCAAAGACTACTTGACGGACTTAACAAAATTGATTGGCCGGAACCGGTAAAAGATATTCAAACAAACTGGATTGGTCGCAGCGAAGGAGCAAGTATGCTTTTCGAAATCAAAGGTCGCGACGAAAAGATCGAAGTTTTTACTACTCGTCCTGATACTATTTTTGGTGCAACTTTTATGGTTTTGGCTCCTGAACATGAACTAGCCACATCATTAGGGACAAAAGAAAATCAAAAAGAACTTGACGAATATATTACTCATGCAAAAAATCGTTCCGATGTTGAACGTATGGCTGAGAAAAAAGTAAGTGGACAATTTACGGGTTCTTATGCAATAAATCCATTTACTAAAGAAGAAATCCCAATTTATGTTGCTGATTATGTACTAATCGGATATGGTACTGGAGCAATTATGGCAGTTCCGGGTCACGACAGCAGAGATTTTGCTTTTGCAAGACATTTTGAACTACCAATAATCCAAGTAGTTTCAAAACCGGAAGAAAATCCTACTCCAACCAATGAATGGGAAGAATCATACGACAGTAAAGAAGGAATTATGATTAACTCCGACTTTATTAACGGAATGGAGGTAAAAGATGCTATGAAGGCAGTTATTGCTAAAATGGTTGAAAAGAATCTTGGTGAAAAGAAAATCAACTTCCGCTTAAGAGATGCGATTTTTAGTCGTCAAAGATACTGGGGCGAACCATTCCCAATCTACTTTAAAGATGGTGTTCCTTACTCAATGAGTATTGAAGAACTTCCAGTAGAATTGCCTGCAGTAGATAAATATTTACCTACCGAAGATGGTGAACCACCATTGGCAAGAGCAGAAAAATGGGAAACTTTTGACGGACACCCTCTTGAAACTTCTACGATGCCAGGTTTTGCCGGATCATCAGCTTATTATTTCAGGTATATGGATCCTCAAAATGAGTGGGAACTAGTTTCAGAAAAAGCTGTAAACTACTGGCAAAATGTTGACCTTTATATTGGCGGACGTGAACACGCAACTGGACACCTTATTTATGCAAGATTCTGGAACAAATTCCTATATGATTTAGGTCTAACTCCCAAAGATGAACCATTCCAAAAAATGATTAATCAGGGAATGATTCAAGGACGTTCTAACTTTGTTTATAGAATAAAAGGCGAAAATAAGTTTGTATCATTTAATCTAAAAGACAAATACGACACTCAGAAAATTCATGTTGACGTCAATATTGTTGATAATGATGTTTTAGATCTTGAAGCTTTCAAAAACTGGCAAGCTGAATTTCAAAATGCTGAGTTTATCCTTGAAGACGGTAAATACATCTGTGGTTGGGAAGTTGAAAAGATGTCCAAATCAATGCACAACGTACAAAACCCCGATGATTTAGTTGAAAAGTATGGTGCAGACACATTACGTATGTACGAAATGTTCTTGGGACCAATTGAACAAGCAAAACCTTGGGATACGAACGGAATTGAAGGAGTTTTCAGGTTTATTAAAAAATTCTGGAGATTATATCACGACGAAAATAATAACTTCAATATTAGCAATGAAGATCCAACTCGTGATGAGCTAAAAATCTTACACAATACAATCAAAAAAATTACCGACGACATAGAAAGATTCTCATTTAATACTGGAGTTAGTAATTTTATGATTTGTGCTAATGATCTTGGAAACTGTAATAAGCGCAGAATTCTCGAGCCTTTATGTGTTATGATTTCTCCTTATGCGCCGCATATTGCCGAAGAACTTTGGTCTCTATTAGGTCATGAAGAAAGTGTAACAAAAGCAAAATGGCCTGAGTATATTGAAGTTTATACTCGTGAAAACTCACATAAATATCCTGTATCATTTAATGGTAAAATGAGATTTATGCTTGAGCTTCCACTGGATATGGATAAGAAAGATATTGAAGAAAAGGTTCTAAAGCATGAACAATCAGCAAAATGGCTTGAAGGAAAACAAATCGTCAAAACCATTATTGTACCTAAGAAGATTATTAACATTGTAGTAAAATAACTACTTTTCAAGTAAAAAACAATCAACAAAATATGGTTGGTGAGCTTGTCGAAACACAAATGACAAGGACAGCCTTTTATGTTTGTCCTTTTTTCTTTAATTGCAAGGCATATATTTATTGTTTTGTTTTAAACAAAATTTTATATTTACTATATTTGTATTCTTTAAAACAATTATGAAATTTTTTCTTTACACTTTCTTATCTTTAGTATTGTTAAGTTCTACTTTAACATGCTTTTCTCAAAACAAACTTCCATATCCCATAATTTTTGTTCATGGACTTGCAGACTATGAAGATGCCTTTTCTGGCACAATGGAATATCTTCGTGATCATGATAATCTTGGAAATATAAATGTCTTTGATATCGTACTAAATGCAGATGATAACACTGAATCATCAATTATGTCAGAAGATGTAAAATGGGAAGATTTTATTTATGATGACACAGAAATAAATATTGGTAGAAGAAATTATGAAGATGATATTGACGAATATATTCATGAATGGTCAGACTCAAATTTATTTGCAATCAATTTTCAAGAAGAAAGTTTTGATGGTGCAAACGGCTTTTTTAATGATTATTTTGATCAAAGTAACGAAGCAGCTATTTTCAAACAAGGATATGCTCTAAAAATAATGATTCAAGAAGTTCTAGATTATGCAGGTGCTGAAAAAGTAATATTAGCCGGCCACTCAATGGGAGGAATGTGCATTCGGGAGTATTTACAAAGAACGGATGAAAATGATATACATATAAATTGGATAGATCCAACAACAGGAGATGGTCATAAAGTTGCTAGAGTTCTTACATTTGGAACCCCACATCTCGGATCAAATACATCACCGGATCCAACAAAATCTCAAATTCCTAACGAGTTTGGAAATTCTGAAGCTAATAGAGATTTATTATACGAATATAATGAATATACTTTTTGTGATGGTTTCCCTCAAGGGATATACTTATTTGGCGGGAATGAACATTGTATTGCCAGTGAAGATGGTTTTTTGGGAAACAGCACATTTGACAATGTTGATATAAACTGTAATGGTAGCGAAGACGATGACATTATTGGGATAAATGAAAGTCCTGAAAGTGGAGCTTATAATCCCGACATGCCACTACCGGAAAATATCAAATATACATATGCAACATCAATATGGATTGGATGGGATGTTGGGATAATTGGTGATGGTGCCGTTGCAATAACTAGACAATGGTTGTATGATAATGAAAATAATCCTATCCCTTTAGGTGTAACAGATACACTATTAACGGATGTTTTTCACACTAACGAGGGTAATGATTATCTAACGGCTATTCGTGGATTAGACGAACCGGATAATTTCAATCTTGCATATAAGTTAAATCCAGATCGAGAAATTATATCATATATTACTTATCATCAAAATAGAGATCCATTAGACGAAGATGTTTTTCTACTCAATTGTACTAACTTAAATGCTATTTCTTTTATCTATAATGGAGAATTTTCAGGTGTTAATACTATTGAGTTTTATAATCTGGATGAAAATTTATTGCTTTCAAAATCAATTTCTTCTGCCACAGATACTTCTTTTGTTAATGTTCCAATTAGTGATACAGCAATATATGTAAAAATAATAGGAAGTGCAACGCCTACAAGTTGGGAAAACCCATATAAAATCAATTTCTTTCAAACAGAGTGGACTAATATTCCAAATGAAAATAAAATTACATCGAGTATATATCCAAATCCTACTTCTGGCAATTGTACAATTAAACTGTCTGATAAATTACCATGTAAAATTAAAGTCTATGATTCAAGGTCAAAACTTGTTTATGAATCAAATCTAAATCTTTCTGGCAATTTTAATTTTAATTTTTTACCAAATGGCATTTATAATGTTATTTTTGAAACAGATAGTTGCTCAACTTCAAAAAAGTTAGTAATTCTAAAATAACTACGATAAAACTTAATCTTATTCAAACCCCTGCCAAACCACTGGTCTTAAGAATCTGTAAATTGCTTGTGCTCCAACCGATGTAAATCTGGAATCGGTACTTGCCGGCCATGGTCCTCCGTGATGCATTGAAAGGCCAACTTCAACACCAGTAGGATAAGAATTAAAAAGTACTCTACCGGCTTTTTCTGACATAAGCTCTAGTAGATCGTTATGTTTATTGAGGTTCTCTTTTTCACAAAACAAAGTAGCTGTTAATTGTCCTCCGATTGTATTTAAAAGTTCAATAATTTCACTTTTGCTTTCGGCAATTACAATTAGTGTTGATGGTCCAAATATCTCTTCGATATAATTAGGATTTTTTAATAAATCTTTCGCATCACACTTTAGCACACAAGGACGTCCTTCTGCATAAATATTTTCTTTTTTTGCTTGAGCTACAATATCAATAAACCCACTCTCTGTTAATCGTTGTATCCCTGAATCATAAGAATTTGCAATATCCTCTGACAACATATGCCCTGATGGTGTATTTTCAGTAACAAATCTAACTCTGTTTAAAAATTCCTCAACAACAGATGTTTTTTCCAGAACTACTAATCCGGGATTTGTGCAAAATTGTCCTACTCCAAGAGTACAAGAGTTAATTAGGCCTGCAGAAATTTCATCATAACTTTTCTGTAAAGCATCTCGCATAATTATAACGGGGTTAACACTGCCCATTTCGGCAAAAAATGGTATTGGTTCAGGTCTGTTATTTGCAATTTTCAATAAGGCTTTTCCACCATTTAAACTACCAGTAAAAGCACCTGCTTTAATTTTTGGATGAGACAATAATTGCTCTCCTACTTTATATGATTTCCCCTGTAATAGTGAGAAAACGCCATTTGGCATATTTGTTTCTTCCGCAGCTTTCTGAATACATTTTCCAACTAAATATGAAGTATGAGGATGTAATGGATGTCCCTTTGCTATTACCGGGCATCCTGCAGCTAGTGCAGAAGCGGTATCTCCACCTGCAACAGAAAAGGCCAAAGGAAAATTCGATGCTCCAAAAACTACGACCGGTCCGATTGCAATATGCTTTCTCACAAAATTAGGTCTTGGTGGAACTCTGTTTGGTAAAGCGTCTTCAATAATTTTGGGAATAAAATCATCTTCACAAATCTGTGTTGCAAACATCCGTATTTGATTACACGTTCGTCCCATTTCCCCCTCCAGTCTTGCTTGTGGAAGAGCAGATTCCTGCATACAAACTTCGATAATTTGTTTACTATTTTCTTCAAGAAGAGTAGCAATTTTCTCTAAAAATAAAGCTCGTTTATCTGTAGAAATATTCTTATATGTTTTAAATGCTCTTTCTGCCAATGAAGCTGCTTTATCAACATCTTCGGGATTTGCATTATAAAACTGAGCTTCTAAAAATTGTCCTGTAAAGGGTGATTTGGCTCTAAATATTTCTTTACCATTAATAGACTCCTCAAGGCCAATAATATGTGGATAAATATTTTGCATGATTTCAAATTTAAATATTTAACGTCAAATTTATGACCCGGAGGGTCAAATATTTTTAACCCCACATCTGCTATATAGCAGATGTGGGGTTAACTAATCATAATAATCTCTTTTTGGCGAAATTTTTCATAAAAATTGTGACAAAAAGTATTTTTAAGCTTTTATATATAATCAAGTGCACAACTGATGTTATTATCTTACTTCTTAATAAGCTTTAAAGATTCAACCTTATCACCTACCCTAATATTTACAAAATACATTCCGGGCTGGAGTGATAAGTCTGCTGAGTTAATCTTATAAAAATGCTGCCCTTGCTCTAGCTTTTGAGACTCTTGAACTGTCTCTAGTTTTGTTCCTACAACTCCTGAAACAAATATTTCTACTTCGGCATCTGTTTCTAAATTAAGCATCACTTCAGCAATATCTACAAATGGATTTGGGAATATTTCAGCATTAAATGCACAATCTAAATTTATCTCCTCTTGTTCTTGATTTACTTTAAGATGCTTTTTATTTATCCATGATTTTTTCTTTAGTTTTACATCTCCATTACAATAACTTATTTTCTGCAAAAGTGTAGTTGCTATTGGATATCTGTCTACAGCAGAATACCATATGTATTTTGAAGACTCTATATGAACTTCTCGACAATTTGAAACCTGTACAGAGGTTGAATGTTGATATACCCTCAATACATCTTTAGTAATATTTCCAGGTAAAATAATTTTACCATATGCATCTGCGCTTACAAAATAATTGCCAGTTATTTCAGTTTTAGAGTTGTTTTTATTTAATGCAGTAGCAACGAGTTGTCCTTCAAATTCATCAGTAAAAGAAAATGGATATTTCATTCGAATTAAAGGTTTATCATATTGTATAATATAATTGTCATTAATAAATCCAGTGATTGCATACTGATCTTTTGAAAGACTGTGAAAAAACATAAAATCATCTTCGTATAGAACACAGTTTGCATTAAGATTAAATTTTTTTATATCGTTTGGATTAACTGATGAAACTCCTGTTTTTCGGATAGTATCTGATATTTGAATATTTGAAAAATCCCAAATAGAATTTTTATCTGCTTTCTCTGGAAAAATAAAATCTATTTCATAATATTCATTTTGAGTTCCAATAACAGGAGAATGAGTATTGTAATTGATAACAACTTGAGAGTTTACATAGAATATAGTAAATAAAAATAAAAATATAAAAAAAGATTTTTTCATAATGGTAAAATATCTTATTAAATACAAATTTATGAAAAAATCTTTTAAATATATTAGATTATAATGAGCAATAAAATTAAAGATATATTATAAATCTTTTTTGCGTATAGCATCAAGCATTTCTTTTGTCATAGAATCTAAATTATAATCAGGACTCCAACCCCACTCTTCTCTTGCTGCATTGTCGTCAACATCATTTGGCCATGAGTCTGCAATTGCCTGACGGAAATCTGGTTTATAAGTAATCTCAAATTCCGGAATATATTTTTTAATTGATTCAGCAATTTCTTTAACGGTAAAACTCATTGCGCCAACATTAAAGTCGCTATGGTGTTTTAGTTTTGAAAAGTCTGCTTGCAATAAGTCGATAGTTGCTTTGATACAATCAGGCATATACATCATTGGTAAACGAGTATCTTCTTTTACAAAACATTCATATTTTTTATTTTTTACAGCTTCGTAATAAATTGCAACTGCATAATCAGTTGTTCCACCACCAGGTAAAGTTTCGTGACTTATAATACCAGGATAACGTAATCCTCTTACATCAAGACCATATTTGTTAACATAATAATCACAAAGTAATTCTCCAGTAACTTTAGTTAATCCATACATAGTTGTTGGTCTGAGAACAGTTTCTTGTGGTGCTCTTTCTAGTGGAGTGCCAGGGCCAAAAACAGCGATAGAACTTGGAACTAAAACTTGCTTCATTTTCATTTCACGAGCAACTTCTAAAACATTAAGCAAGCCATTCATGTTTACATCCCATGCTAACATGGGATATTGTTCTCCTGTCCCAGACAATATGGCTGCCATGTTAATCATAATAGTAATATCATATTTTTTACAAACGTTATAGAGATCATCTCTATTTGTTGCATCAAAAAATTCGAAAGGACCTGTTTCTAAAACTGCTTTTGAAGGAGCTGTTTTACGACCTGTGCCAATAACATTTTCATTACCGTAAATTTTTCTTAATGCTAATATCAGCTCTGAACCTATCTGTCCTGCTGACCCAATAACAAGAATTCTTTCCATAAATAAAGTTTTATCTAAATGAATTAATAATTTTTGTCAAATATATACATTTATTAATATTAATCAAATAACTTAAATCATATATTGTTGAATGAGATTTAAGTGTAAAATTATTAAAAGTAACAGTTTGTGTTTGAAACAAAAATAGAATATAGAAACAAAAAAAAAATTTGCATTTTTTAATTTTACATATTATCTTTGACCAAACGTTCAGTCAAAAACAATATTTCATGTCACCTAGAACTACAAAACAAAATCAAGAAATCAGAGAGATTAAAAGACAGCAAATTCTTGATACTGCATTAAATCTATTTTCAGATTCAGGTTTTCATGCTACGTCAATTAGTAAAATAGCAAAAGAAGCTGGTATTTCTAAAGGATTGATGTACAATTATTTTGAAAGTAAAGAAGCTTTACTTTTTGCTATTGTAGATGAAATAAGCACGGAAATTATGGACATGATGAATCCTGACCATGATGATGAAATTACTACACAGGAAATGGAAGACTTTTTCACTTTAATGTTCGATTCATTAAATGAAAAAAGGGAACATTGGAAGCTTTATTATCAAATTACAATGCAAAAAGATGTTCTTGAATATTTAACGGAACAATCAAAATCTGAAAGAACAGTAAAGAATAACCAGCTAATAGCTAAATATTTTATGGAGCGATTCGAAAACCCACAAGTTGAAATGCTATTGTTTTCATCCTTATTCAAAGGTTTTTCGATGCAGTATGTTTTTGCTCCGGAAATGTTCAATCAGCAAATGATAGATGATTTTAAAGCTAAACTTATTAGTTTAATTGTAAAAGAAAAGATGCAGAATAAATAAATTACTAAAACTATTATTATGAAAACTCTAAAACTAAGTCTTATTACATTATTTGTATTAAGTAGTTTTTTTGTTCTTGCACAAGATGCAAAACAAATTGTAAAAACTGCTTACGAAAGGAATAATGGAAAATCGAGTTATACAGAAATGACAATGAAAATTGTCAGGCCAACTTATGAAAGAAGTATTTCAATGAAAGCCTGGTCATTAGGTACAGAATACTCTATGGTATATATTACAGCTCCTGCAAAAGAAAAAGGACAAGTTTCGATGAAAAGAGATAAAGAAATGTGGAGCTGGCAACCAACAATCAACAGAATGATTAAACTTCCACCTTCAATGATGATGCAATCATGGATGGGAAGCGATTTTACCAATGACGATTTAATCAATCAATCATCAATTGTAGATGCATATACTCACAAAATCATTGGAAGTGAAAAAATAGACGGAAAGGATTGTTACAAACTAGAGCTTATTCCACTTGAAAGTGCAAATGTTGTATGGGGAAAACTACTGTTATGGATTACAAAAGACACAAATGATATTGTCAAGTCAGAATATTTTGATGAAGATGATTACCTAACAAAAACAGAAACTGCTAAGGATTTTAAAACAATGGATGGGAAAAACATACCAACTGTTTTCACAACCATACCTGCAGATAAACCTGGAAATAAAACGATTTTGATAATGTCAGATATTAAATTCGATTACGATGTTGATGAAAGCTTTTTTACACAACAGAATATGAAAAAGGTAAGGTAGAAGTGTGAAGTGAGCTAAAGTTACAATTTGGGAGTTGAGAGTTGAAAGTAGGAAGTGGACTAAAGTAGAATGTTGAAATAGTTGAAAATGTAATATTGAGTAATGAATAATAAAAAATAGGAGTAAGAAAATGAGCTACAGTTTAATCAACTTTTATCTTTAGTTCATTTTAGGGACTACGAACTTGAAAAGGATAAAAATGAAACAAGGAGTAAATATTGAACTAAAGTTCTATAACTTTTAACTTTAGCTCACTTTAGGCACTCCGCAATAAAAATAAAGACCATTATGAACTACTTCAAAATAGCTTGGCGGAATATATGGAGGAACAAGAAAAGGACATTAATAACCACGGGTTCTGTATTCTTTGCACTACTGATGTCAATAATGATGGTAGGATTTCAAAAAGGGGTGTTTAACAACATGGTAAAAATTTCTATTGAAGATTTTTACGGCTATGTACAAGTTCATAAAAAGGGTTACACAGAAGATAAAACTTTGATAAACACATTTGAATATTCCGATGAACTGGAAAAGAACTTATTGTCAAATGAAAATGTAAAAGATCTACATCCCAGGATTGAAACTTTCAGCTTAAGTGCTTATGGTGAAAAAACCAAAGGAATACCAATTATGGCTGTTATTCCTGAGCAAGAATTTGCAAAAGAAGGGATTAAAAAAAGATTAATTGCAGGAGAATTTCCTACATCTGAAAGTGGTGGGTTAGTTGTTACAGAAAAATATGCCGAATATATGGGCGCAGAAGTTGGTGACTCAATAGCCTTTATCGGTCAAGGTTACCAGGGTGTTTCTGCTGTTGGATTATATGAAATTAAAGGGATAATTAAATTTCCTAATCCACAGTTGAATTCTGGTTTTGCTTATATGGAATTAAACGAAGCCCAGGAATTGTTTAATTTAGAAAGCAGGCTTACAAGTATAGTCATTAGATTAGAAGACGATAAAGCTTTTGATGAAACAGCTAACGAATTGTCAGGTGTTATATCAAATGAATATGAAGTATTAACATGGCAAAACGCTCATCCAGAGGTTGCACAACTAATAGAATCTAAATCGGGAAGCAGCTACATAATAATGATGATTCTTTACATTGTAGTAGGTTTTGGTATTTTCGGTACAGCGCTTATGATGATAGCTGAAAGAATCAAAGAGTTTGCAATAATGATTGCTGTAGGTATGCGCAAAACTAAAATACTGATTATTGTTGCAATTGAAATGATTTATATTACACTATTAGGAATAGCAGCATCAATTGTTGTAAGCTTTCCTATAATGCTGGCTTTACACTTAAATCCACCAACACTTTCGGGAGAGATGGCAGAACAATATGCAAACCTTGGAATGGATCCTATTATGCCTATTGCCTGGGATATCTCATATTATCTGCCACAACCAATTATGGTTTTAATAATAACACTTTTTGCAATTGCTTATCCATTATATACAATTAAAAAACTGAACTTAATGAAAGCTATGAAAAAGTAGAAAATACTTAATTAACAAAAACCAAATAGCAATATACAAATCTCTATGATTTTGAAATTTGTGTTTTGAAATTTGAAATTTAAATTTTTTTCAAAAATTTATTTATGGAATTATTAAAACTAGCATGGCGAAATATCTGGAGAAATAAGAAAAGAACTCTTATTACTGCTGGCTCTGTGTTTTTTGCATTAACACTGTCAATCTTTATGGTTGGAATGCAACATGGAACGTACGACTATATGATTAAAACTTCAGTTGAAGATTTTTATGGCTATATACAAGTTCATCAAAAAGGTTTTACAGAAAATCGTACATTGATAAACTCAATGGAATATACAGAAGAGCTTCAAAACGATCTTTTAAACACTGAAAATGTTACCGAACTTCACCCACGACTAGAAACTTTCACCCTATCTGCATATGGAGAAAAAACCAAAGGTATTGTCGTTATTGGAGTAAATCCGGAATATGAATTCAGCAAACAAGGTTTAAGAAACAGATTAATCAAAGGTGAATTTCCAAGCACCGAAAACGGTGGGTTATTGATAACTGAAAAATATGCAGAATATTTAGGTGCGACTGTTGGAGATTCTATAGCTTTTATTGGACAGGGATATCAGGGGGTAAGTGCAGTAGGTCTTTATCCCGTTGTTGGAATCATAAGCCTTCCCGATCCTCAATTAAACTCCGGAATGGCATATATGGAAATTGGTCAGGCTCAGGAATTATTCAATATGTATGGCAGAATAACCAGCCTTGTTGTAAGACTAGATGATAATGGAGAATTTAACAATACAGCATCAATCATTAAAGAAAATTTACCTGAACAATATGAAGCTTTTACCTGGGAAGAAGAAATGCCTGAACTTGTTCAAATGATTGAGTCTGATGCTAAAAGTGGTAAAATCATGCTTTTCATTCTATACATTGTCATTGGTTTTGGAATATTTGGTACCGCTTTGATGATGATTGCAGAAAGACGAAGAGAATTTGGTGTTATGGTTTCTGTTGGAATGCAAAAGACTAAAATTTCAAGAATGGTGAGTCTTGAAATGATTTTTATATCAATTGTCGGAATTATTGCGGCAAGTTTAGCAAGTTTTCCGATGATGTATTACTTTTATTTGAACCCAATTCAACTTACCGGAGAACTAGCAACAACTTATGCATCATACGGATACGATCCGGTTATGCCAATATCATGGAATCTTAATACATATATCTGGGAACCATTAATAGTATTGGTAATAACAATTATTGCAATTATATATCCGATAATTAGTGTCAGAAAAATGAATGTAATAAAAGCTTTAAGGAAATGATGAGAGAATCTCGAAGTGTGGAATTCGAAGTAATTAAAAAGTTTAACGTTTGTATTAAATAATAATAAATAATAATGATGACCCAAAACTGTTAATATTGACCCTTTATCAAAATTAAATAGGCTCTAATAGCCTTTACATCGGTCACCAGTCTTCGGTCATCTGTCAAAAAATTGTATTATGGAACTAATAAAAATCGCATGGCGAAACATCTGGAGGAGTAAAACAAGAAGCCTTGTTGTTATTGCTGCTGTTTGTATTGGTATGACAGGAGGAATTTTTGCTTCAGCAATTATGTTTGGAATGATGGATTCCCGAGTTGAAACAGCCATTGCAACCGAAGTGGCACATATTCAATTGCACAATCCTGATTTCGTTTTAAATCAAGATCAGGAATTTACTATCGAAAATGCTGATGAACTGGAAGCAAAAATTAGCAAGATTGATGGAGTTAATGTTTGCTCTCGCCTAAAGATTAATGCAATGGCAAGTTCTGCAGAAACCGGAACGGGAATAATCATTAATGGAATTGAACCTGACAAGGAAATTAAGGTTTCGGATTTAAATACCAAGCTTACCAAAGGTGATTATTTTGCCGAAGATAAATCGAATCAGATATTTGTTGGTGAAAAATTTGCCGAAAAGCTAAATCTTGATATTCGTTCAAAAGTAGTTCTGACATTTCAGGATAATACCGGAACAATTACAGGCGGAACCTTTAGAGTATGCGGAATTTACAAAACAAGCAATAATATGTACGATGAAATGCAGGTTTTTGTGCGTAAATCAGACTTAACTGAAATTACTCTTGATGATATGTCATCTGCACACGAAATAGCTGTTTTAATTGATGATAATGAACGCCTTATGGAAGTGACAGACGAAATTAAAAAAATCACCGGTGATAAAATCTTAGTACAAAACTGGAAAGAACTTAGTCCTGATCTTGCAATGATAACAGATATGATGGGGCAGTTCGGCACTATTCTGGTTTTTATCATTTTAATGGCACTTGCTTTTGGTATAATCAACACAATGCTTATGGCAATTCTTGAGCGTAAAAAAGAACTTGGTATGCTAATGGCTGTTGGTATGAATCGTCGAAAAATTAGGCGTATGATTACCTGGGAAACGATTTTCCTAACAGTTACCGGAACAATTATAGGTATGGGGTTTTCCTATTTTTTGATAAGCTTCTTCGCTGAAAAAGGAATAAATCTTAACATGTATGCAGAAGCTTTCGAAGAGTTGGGATATAGCTCAATGTTATACCCTGTTTTAAATACCGAATTTTTTATTCAGGTTACAATTTTAACAATAATAACAGCATTATTCGCTGCAATATTTCCAATTAGAAGGGCAATTAAAATGAATCCTGCAGAGGTGTTGAGAACGGAGTAAAAGTTAATAAAGTTTGGAGTTCGGAATTTGGAGTTTGGAGTTCAGAGTTCGAAGTAACTAATTAAAAATTGGAGTGAAAATTAAATATTGACAAAACCTGACATAAACAAAAAGGCACAAGATATCGACTTCGGTCTTCGGTCAAAAAACAATTAAAAATAATAAATATGAACATTATCGAAATCAAAAATTTACACAAAACGTACACAGAATCTGAGATTCCTGTACATGCAGTTAATGGTATTGATCTAAGTTTTGAACAAGGTGAATTTACTGCTATTGTTGGTCCTTCAGGATCGGGTAAAACTACATTTCTCAATATGCTTGGCGGACTTGACAAACCAACAAGTGGAGAGGTTTACATTGATGGTGTTAATGTAGGCGGACTAAGCTCAAAACAAGTTATTGACTTTAGGTTAAAAAATATCGGATTTGTTTTTCAGGCTTATAACCTGATTCCGGTGCTAACAGCTAAAGAAAATGTTGAATTTATTATGCAGCTCCAAAAGCGAGACAAAAAAGAACGTGAAGAAAGAGCCATCGAAATGTTAAAAGCTGTCGGCCTCGGAGAAAGAATTAACAGCCGTCCTTCAAAACTCTCAGGTGGACAACAACAAAGAGTAGCAGTTGCAAGAGCATTAGCATCAAAACCTAAATTTATTCTTGCTGATGAGCCAACGGCAAACTTGGATTCTGCTTCAACAACAAATCTTCTGGATATTATGCAAGAGCTTAATCAGAAAGAAAATATTACTTTCATTTTCTCCACTCACGATCAAAGAGTTGTAGATAAAGCACGCCGTATTATAACAATAGATGACGGAAAAATAAAAAGTGATGTGAAGGTTTAAATTGTTAAATGAATTTCGAGCGTGATCGAAATATTTGTACAAAAACAAAGGCGTTTCGAGTATAGTCGAAATAAAATTATTATATTTGCAATAAAAAATGATTAAAAGAAAAAAATATCTTACAAGAATAAGCCCATTTATTGACACGCCATTAATAAAAGTAATTACTGGTATCAGACGCTGTGGGAAAAGTATTTTTATGCGTCAAATAGGTCAATTAATAAAAGCAAAAGGAGTTTCTGTAAATAACATAATATCAATAAATAAAGAATTACTAGAATTTGATTTTATAAAAGATTATGCTGATTTACATACATATGTTACGAATATTACAAAGTTATCAACAGAAAAATTTTACTTATTTATAGATGAAGTTCAGGAAATTACTGAATGGGAAAGAGCTCTTAATTCTTTTTTAGCGGAAGAAAAATACGATATTTACATTAGCGGTTCAAATGCTAGATTACTTTCATCAGACCTTGCTAGCTTAATTACCGGACGTTACATTGAACTAAAATTATTTACATTAACATATTCAGAATTTAAGGAACTATTTTCTTTAAATAAGAATGTGGATTCTAACACCGATGTTTTTGCAGAATTTTTAAAATATGGAGGATTTCCTGGATTACATAATCTGATCTGGGATGAAAATGTTCTTAGACAATATCTTGAATCAATCTATAGTACTGTTGTGTTAAAAGATGTTGTTTTAAAAAATACTATCAAGAATGTTGCAATGCTTGATAAAATTATTGTCTTTATTGCTTCAAACTGTGGAAATATTACAAGTGCAAAAAGTATAACTGATTTTTCAAAGTCACAAGGAAATAGAATATCTGTCGATACAGTATTAAATTATATCCAATACGCTAAAGATGCTTTGCTTATCCACCAAATAAAAAGATATGATATTTTAGGAAAAACTCTATTAGAAACTTACGAAAAATATTTTTTAGCAGATATTGGTCTAAGCTTAAATACTGTTGGGAATACACCCGATTTAATTTCAGGAAAACTGGAAAATGTTGTTTTACTTGAACTGCTTTCACGTGGTTACCATGTTGATATTGGAAAAAATAAATCAAAAGAAGTTGATTTTATCGCAAGTTTAAATAATGAAAAAATATACATACAAGTATGTGTTTCATTGTCAAACGAAGATGTTATTGAAAGAGAATATGGTGCTTTTGATGGTATTAACAACTCTTATCCTAAATATGTTTTGTCACTGGATGAAGCAGGATTTACTACAAATAAGAATGGGATCAGATGGATGAACATAAAGGATTTCTTACAAAAATAAATAATGAAAACTCGCTTACTTTCAATATTGTTCTTATTACTAATTGTTTTTGTTAGTAGTTACGCACAAACCAACTCCCCAAAGTTTGAACTTGATGGGTA
Organism: uncultured Bacteroidales bacterium; assembly: GCA_964448235.1. Taxonomy (GTDB): domain Bacteria; phylum Bacteroidota; class Bacteroidia; order Bacteroidales; family ML635J-15; genus Bact-19. Next base: position 36,898 of record CAYUWD010000011.1, read on the forward strand.
TGTAAAGTACATGCAGACAAACTCGTTTACTGATGTAAATAATTATTGGATGAGTGATAATTTAATTCACAACAGACTTGATTTTTCATTTTATTCAAACAAAGGAATTAATCTAAAACTTAGTGCACGAAACAGATTCTTCTATGGACAACAAATAAGCTCATTGACAGCAGTAAATATGGGTGATATGTATTTCGATATGATGGATACTGATGCAGGTTTTTTTGATTTGTCATGGAATTATCTTGAAAAAAAATCATTCTTTTTCAATACTTCAATTGATCGTGCCTATATAGACATTCAAAAAGGCAAATGGAACATTACAGCCGGACGTCATCGCATTAACTGGGGTCAGACGTTTGTATGGAACGCAAACGACCTCTTTAACACTTATTCTTATTTTGATTTCGATTATGAGGAAAAACCCGGTAGCGATGCTTTACGTGTTCAATATAACCTTAATTACGCATCTCGAATTGACTTAGCAGCTTCGATAAATAATGATACAAGCATTACAGCAGCAGCACTTTATTCTTTTAACAAGTTCAATTTCGACTTTCAGGTTTTATCAGGACTTTATAGATCCAATGACATTGTTCTTGGTGCTGGTTTTGCAGGCAATCTCTTTATGGGTGGTCTTAGAGGTGAAGCAAGCTACTTTCACCCAGTTGAGACAATAGACACCACAGGTGTAATTACCGCCTCTATTGGCTATGATTATGTGTTCAAGAACGCGGTAATGGTTCAGGTTGAAGCACTATTTAACACTTCTGCTCCAAAAGATGGTGGTTTTAGCTTAACAGAACTATATACAATTGATTTAAGCGCAAAGAATATGTGGATTTCACGTTTCGGAGCTTTTGCTTCTGTTTCATACCCAATTTCTCCTATCATCAATGTTGCTCTTGCCGGAATGTATAGCCCACAAAACAATTTCATTTTTGCCGGACCATCTGTTTCATTCTGGATGGCTGACAGCTTTATGCTTGACCTGAATGTACAATTCTTTGATAGCGACATACCTGTTGATGAAGGTGGAAAAGGAACTTATGCATTTTTGAGGGGAAGGTGGAGCTTTTAGGTGGGGTAGAAGACGGGAGACCGGGGATCCCGATAAAACAGAAATTGCATAAACAACTCTGTAATTAAACAATTCTAGTTTTATCTATAAATTTAAAAACAAGCTTGCATGGCAATTTCTTGTTTTAACGAGGATTCTCGAGCCAAAGGCTCGGAACAGAAGACCGAAGTTATAGCACCAACAATTAAATACATTTAATAAATCGTCATAAAATTCTTTCAAGCAACGAAATTACTTTTTGTTTTGTCTATAATAATATTCTTTTTAGCTTTACTAATCATTATTAAAAATAAAAACATTCGACAAAATGAGGAAAATATTTTTTACATCTGCTACTATATTCATATTTATATTTAGCGTATTTCCCCAAGAAAACTGCAGCAATGCGATAGAAATTACATTTGACGAATATTCTACATGTGGACAAATAGCAATTATTAATGCAGATTTAACTGATGCTGTACCATCTGCTGACCTACCACTTCCAGATTGCGGAAACTTTGATTCCGGCACAAATGATCTTTGGTATTATATAACAGTTCCAGATGGAATAACAGAACTGGCATTTCATGTATTTAATCCTCCTATAGGTGATATATATGTTAATTTTAAACCAGCCTTGGCAATATATTCCGGAACTCCAGATAATCTAAGTTTATTAAACTGTTTTTGTGATGAAGGAGCCCCTTATATAAACGGAGAGATAAAATTTTCAACTATAGATGGATTGACTCCCGGGCAAACACTATACTTAAGAGTTTGGGATATGGAAAACAATGACTTTACATTTTATGTTGCAGCATCTGTCAGAACTGAAATCCAGGAACACAGCTGTGAAACACCTGCCTTACTATCAGATGGCGGCTGCAATATACTTGCGCCCAAAGGAACTATTGACCCTCCGGAACAATGTGGATGGAATGTTTCTGACAACACTGTTTTCTATTATTTTGTTGTTACATCTGAAAACATACAACCGGTAACAATTGATGCAAATTATGTTTTTTGTTTTGAAAACGGAAGTTCTACAGAAGACCCTGAAGAAACAGAACTTCAAATGGCAATATACAAATGGAACGAAATTGATTGTACAGGAGTAGGAGGGTTTGACGAATCAACATATTTTGGATGTAACAATGGTACGGGAAACGTTAGTTTATCAGCACAACTTGATCCAGGTGCATATATACTTGCAGTAGATGGTTATAGTACATTAAGCGGAAACTCTTTATGCACTTTTGAATTTACTACAAATTTCACTAACGGTATTATTAGTTTTAATAATGATTTAAACTCAAAATGTAATATCTTCCCCAATCCCACCTCTAACTCCTTTACAATAAAATCAAACAACCTCTCTACAAATGTCCAAATCATTGACCTTAACGGAAAACTAATCAAAACTATTGATAATTATTCGGGTGAAGAAATTGATGTGTCTGATTTACAAAAAGGAGTTTATTTTGTGAAGCTTACTAATAATAATGGGGTTTCTGTTGGAATACTTATTGTTGAATAAAACATTCCTAATCACAAACTTTCAATAGTATCGAAAAATAAAAATTGGTATCGTTTTTGAAAAGTGTTATTTTTACATTTTAAAAAACCTTAATCAATAATTAATAAATTTAAACTATGAAAAAGATTTTAACATTTACATTATTTACAATTTTATGTGTTGGTTTATTCTCTCAAACTATTGAAAGCATAACTACATGTAATACTCAAAATGGAGATACGAAGTTTTTAATTTCGACAAAAGAAAATACAATCATGTCAGCTGAATCGAATAGTACAAAATGGGATAAATTAGATTTCAATGGTCTGCCTTCAGGATACAATATCAAATCGATTCAGGCCTTATCTAAACAAAATGGTAATGCAAAGTATGTTGTTCAACTTGAAGATGATACATTATGGGAAATGGATGCTAATAATGGAACATGTACTCAGGTAAGCACTAAAGACTTGCCAAAAAATTATAGAGTTAAAATGTTCAGCACATATATGGATCCACAAAAAGGAATTAAATATGCTGCAGTTCTCGAAAATAATTCAGTATGGTATATGAAAAAAAATGAAAATAGCTGGACTGAAATAAACACTGAAAAAGCCTTTAATAATTTAAATATTAAACTTATTGAAACTTACATAACTCCAAACAATAAAGCGAAAATTGCTGTTGTTTTAACTGATAACAGTATACTATGGACAGACCCAAGCACAGGAGATGAATGGTATGATGTTAATGCAACTAACTTACCTGCATCCTATAAAGTTGAGTTATTCTCAGCATATATTAAAACTAATGGTGATGCATATTTTGCAATAGTTACATCAGATAATAATATCTGGTATTCTAAAAATGATGGCAACAACTGGCAAAATATTAGTAAAGGAAATTTGAGTGGAAAAAAAATTACAAATCTTGATGCTATAATAACAACAAGCAATCAAATAGTTTATACTATTTCAACTTCAGAAAACACAATTTGGTGGACCGATATTTCATCTGTTAATTGGAGCCAACTGCCAAGTGTTAAATAAATAATAAAACAATTTTAATATTGCCGATAAGTAAAATGTTTAAACTATTTTATTTATCGGTTTATTTAACTTTGGTTTAAAATAGTGGCGATATGAAAACCCATTTAAAAAATAAAACCAAAACCGGACTTCCACCGGGGAGTTTAGTTTTTACAGGTGTTACAAGAGAACATGATGTTAAATCTGAACTAATTAAATACTCTACAGATTCCTATATTGAAGAAACACTTGATAGTATAGATCTTTTGAATATTTCAGACACTCCAAACGAAGTACACTGGATAAATCTTAACGGTGTACACGACACTGAGATAATAGGAAAAATCGGCGAAAAATTTAATATTCATAAGCTTGTTTTAGAAGATGTTTTAAATACTCATCAAAGACCCAAAGTTGATTTTTATAACGAACATATTTTTGTCGTATTAAAAATGCTGGTTTACGATAAAAACAAGAAAAGTATTGATGGGGAACAAGTCAGTATTATTGTAGGGAAAAACTATCTAATTTCATTACAGGAGAAGGATGGTGATGTTTTTGAACCTCTGCGAAAAAGAATTAAAACTTCAAGTGGTAAAATAAGAACCCTAGGTACTGATTATCTTTTGTTTGCAATAATGGACATTATCGTCGACAATTACTTTATTCTTCTGGAAAATCTTGGAGAAGAAGTTGAAAAATACGAAACAGAGCTTATTGATAACGCCAATAAAGACATTCTAAATAGAATCTATTACTTAAAACGGGAAAATCTTCTTTTACGAAATTCTGTTTGGCCTGTACGTGAACTTGTATCACAATTTGAGAAAACAGATTCACCTCTTCTGAAAAAGAAAAATTTAATTTACTACCGCGATTTGTACGATCATACTATCCAAGTAATTGATAATGTTGAAATTTATCGCGACCTTCTTTCAGGACTAATTGAACTATATTACACAAACACCGGAAACAAAACCAACGAAGTGATGAAGGTTTTGACAATAATTTCAACCATTTTTATCCCACTTACTTTTATTGCAGGGATTTACGGTATGAACTTCAATTACATGCCTGAATTAGAATGGCATTGGGCATATTTTGGCGTATGGGGACTAATGATAATCCTCTTTATTGGAATGATGTGGTTTTTTAAAAGAAAGAAATGGTGGTAAATGTTAAAAGAGTATATTCATTAAATAATTACCCTTTAAATTTATGAAAATGGAAAGGGTAAAGATATGAGTGATTTAAAGTAATTATAAGTATTATTTCTTTATGTCCATTTCTTCGATAAGGTTGTTTGCTCCTGCATATTTATCAATGATGAAAAGAGCGTATCTAACGTCAAGGTTAATACATCTTTGAAGATTCTCTTCAAAATCAATATCTCCTGACATAGCTTCACTATTACCGTCAAAAGCTAAACCAATTAAGTGCCCCTCACCGTTAATAACCGGAGAACCAGAGTTTCCACCTGTTATGTCATTATCAGTAATAAAGCAAGTAACAATTTTACCATCTTTATTTGCATACTGTCCAAAATCTTTAGCATGATAAAGTTCTTTCAATTTCTCAGGAACGATAAATTCTGTTGAATTTGGATCTTCTTTTTCTATAACACCTTTTAATGTTGTATAATAATTATATGCAACACCATCTCGTGGATCATATTTTCTGACTTTACCATAAGTAAGACGAATTGTTGAATTAGCATCCGGGTACATTAATTTACCGGTGTTCATTGCTAAAATCCCGTTTACAAATAATCTACGACCTTTATCTAAACCATCGCTATTTGACCAAAACATGCTACTTACTTCACGATATTTGTTGATAATGCTGGTTCCAGCAGACATCATTAAATCTTTCTGAAGTTTCTTTGCATTTGGCTTTTCTAGAAATGCATTGAAGCTTTCTTCATTTGCAAAAATTGATTTTTTAAATGCTGTTTCAACAAATTTATTAAAGTCACCTTTATATTTTTTCTCAATTAGTTGAAGAATTTCAGGGTGAAATTCCTTATCAAGATTATTATAGGTGTACTCAAACATTGCAGCAATAAGTTTCATTTCTGTTGCTTGATTATAGTCTTTATAGAAATCTGCACCTGCCTCTTTTAAAGCAGCAATATTCTTATCAATTTTTTCTTGATCTTTAGATTCTAATGCGCTAATTAAACCTGAGCATTGATAAGCAAAATATGGTAGTTCCGGTCCACTTATAAGACCTTCAATTAAGAACATTCTTGCAATAGCATAATCTTTGCGGTTTTTATAAGCATTTTCAATTAGACCCAAAGCTTCAGAATAAGCCGTTGTTTTGTTGTTTTTAGCCCATTTCATGTATTGTTTTTCAATATCTTTCTTAACACCCATTGTATTTAGTTGTTTCAGTGCTTTATTTTGTTGTTCTGAGTATTTCCAGTAGTTAGAACAACGAGCATATTTCGAAGCATATTGAATTCTTACTTTTTGACTAGATTTCATCTCTTCACGTAAGATGTTGATTTTTACATCTCTAATTTCGAAACGAAGTTTATTTGTAATATCCATAGTTTCTTCCAGTCCAAAAGAAGTAAGATATCTGTTTGTTGTTCCAGGGAATCCCATTACCATAGCAAAATCACCATCTTCAACACCTTTAATGCTTACAGGTAAGAAGTGCTTAGGTTTTAAAGGAATATTTTCGTCTGAATAAGTAGCAGGAGTACCGTCAGGAGCAGTATAAATCCTGAACATAGAGAAGTCTGCAGTATGACGAGGCCATTCCCAGTTGTCTGTATCGCCACCAAATTTTCCCATTGCTGATGGAGGAGCACCAACTAATCTAACGTCTTTATAAATAATGTATACAAAAAGGAAAAACTGATTGTTATCAAACATGTCAGCAACATAAGCATCATATTCTGTTTCATCTGTTGCGTCTTTAGCAATCTCTTTAGATTTTTTCTTGATAGCTGTTGCTCTTTCGTCTTCAGTCATATCGTCTGTTAATTCAGCTAATATCTGGTCAGATACATCTTCCATGCGAATTAAAATCGATGCAGTTGTTCCCGGATTTGATAATTCTTGGTCTTTCGAATATGCCCAAAATCCATCAGCAAGATAATCATGCTCTACTGTTGAGTGAGCTTGAATCATTCCAAAACCACAGTGGTGGTTTGTGAAAAACAAACCTTCGCCAGAAACAATTTCGCCTGTACAAAAATGACGGAAAGGAGAACCATCGTTTCCTAATCCTACAATAGCATCTTTGATACTTCCATTATTTACATTGTAAATGTCTTCAGGAGTTAATTTAAACCCCATTTCTTTCATTTCTTCGTAATTTTTACCTAGCATAGATAGGAGCCACATCCCCTCATCTGCTCTTAAATTAAAATTAAAAAGAAAGGTTAAGCCTAATAAAATTGTAAAAATTCTTTTCATTTTTCTAGTATTTATTCATATTTGGATAACAAAAATAATTTATTTTTTTTCTTACACATTGTTTTTATGTTAATAAGAGCTTAAAATTTTGCCATTTAATACGAAATAACTGTTTTTGTACACATTCAAATAGTAGACACTTAAGAATGTTATTAAAACTTTATGTAATTTTGTAAAAAATAGAAGGATATGAGACGAAAACTATTTGCAATTTTGATTATCATACTTTCAGCATGGTCTTCTTATGCACAGGTTAATGTGCCTATAACAAATGCAGACCTTATGGATATTGAAAGAGAGAGAGACATTATGAAAATGATGAATATTGATGTTTCTCAAACCTGGATGTCATTGGTTAAGGATAATATCGTTTCTACAAATAGAGTTTTGGTGTCAGAAATCTATTATAACGATTTTGGCTGTCCTGAAAAAATGATGTTTTTTGATGAAAGAAGAAATCTTGAAACATTTACTGTCGTTAAGTACAATAACAATAAGCTGCCTTTTGAGGAGATTCGGTTTTCTGCTGATTCTAGTTTGATTAATGGCATAATGTATATGTATGATGAACAGAATTTATTATCTAAACAATTGAATTATAATAATTTGGAGGGGGTCGTTTCTAGCTTTGTTTATAAAAGAGTTAATGACTCTGTCTTAATAGATGAATTTAATAGTGAAAACCAATTGCTTAGTAGCAGTTATTTTCTAATAGATCAAACGAGTGTTTCAGATCGTATTGAGAAAATAGTAAAAACGAACTATGAAAGCAATATTACTGAAAAGCAAGTCTTTGAATATGACGAGATGTCAACATTAACTAAGAAGTTTTTGTTTGAGAACAATAATTCTGCCGGATATAAAACTTTTATTTATAGCGATGAGGGGGCTTTGCTCAAAGTTTCTTATTTTAATGGTCAAGATAAGTTGATAAACAGTACTTCTTATGAGTACGACTCTTTTGGTAATATTATCAGCATAATAGAAAAGGATGAATTAGAGGATATGTCAAAAGTTTTTTCGATAAAGTATTTGACAAAGATGAAATAGTAATAGGAAGCAATTAATAAAAGCAACACCCATATTAATCATGGACATTGCTTCTATTGAATAAATTATGTAATGTTTCTAATTTGCTTTATAAGCATCTGAGTCAACATATCCATTTAATGTATGAGTAA
>CAYUWD010000012.1:0-42114 GCA_964448235.1 uncultured Bacteroidales bacterium
ATAGTGTAGAGAGCAGGGAAGGTAGTGGGGATTATTCTGGGAAGTATTTTTTAAGTTTAGCGATTGAGACTTTGACATACGCTGGGAAGAATACTAGTGGAGCAGATGGGGATGATATTCCTGATGGTATGATGCCCGGTGGTGCGTTGGATGAGAAGTATATGGATGAAGATCCGTTGGGTGATACGTTTGATAATGGCGCGAATGATTTTAATGATAATGATGATGTACCGTTTTAGATATGAGTAAAGAGAATACAATATGTTATGATGTAAATTTAATTCCTAATGGATTAAGTTTTGCTGAGTTGTTAGATATTCAAGAAAGTGCCGGGTTATTATTTTATGATAGTGGGAATTTTAAAAATATGAGAGTGCGTCCGGAGAAAGATCATCCATTTTGTTTAGAGAATGGAGAATTGCCTGATTTTATGATTAACGTTGAGACTATGGTTATTGATGATGTAATTGAAAAATATAAAGAACATCTTACAGAATCACAAATAGATCAGATTAAGAATTTTAAGAAATAATGATATGGATATTGATGTTAGTAAATATGGAAAGAATTGGATACAGCCAGGAATGGAAGTATGCCATATAGATAATCCTAATTTGGCTATGAGAGCTGAAGAAATTGTTCGTAGAGATAGGCGGTTACCTGATAATAATGTAGCGAGTCTTGTAGTAGGAGTTCGCTGCACTTGGTGGGAAGAACATAAGGGAGAGAAAAAGATGCGTTATAGTATTTTCCATACTAGTACAATATTGCCAAAAGAGGTTTGTGATAATGGTCCGGAATGTATAAGTAAATTTTTATCACGATAATATGACAAGAGGGGAGATTCTATATATGGAGAGTGGTCAAGTCCAAATGACAGAGGAGGGCTTGGCTATTTCTTCTTTTAGAGACTTGTACGAGTCTGATAAGAATAAGGGTAAGCCATTGTTTAAGAAATATATTGATGCTATATGGACAGTGTATTCTAAGGATGCACCTAATTATTATAGTACTTCTGAACTAGACCGTATAAGTCATTATAATGAGAAACATTCTGGGAAGAAAGGTTGGGGGAGTTTAGTAAAAGATCAAAGGTTCAATGATTGTGTAAAAGCATATATTGAGATTTCTAAGACAAGATATGATATTCAATATGAAAAATTAATGGATGATATTGATAGGGAGATTGAGTATCTACAAAATATGCCTTTGGAGATTACTGTTAAGCAGACTGTAGAGATTGAAAATGAAGATGGTTCTGTAGATAAGGTTTTCAAAGATGTTAAAATTCCTAATAGTGAGCAAAGGAGAAAATCACATAAAGCTATTAAGGAGCTTTTTGCAATGCAAGATGAATTAAAGGAGAGAATAAAGCAAGAGAATAAGACTATCATAAAGAAGTATGTTAGAATATTTGATAATCCTAAAGTACGAGTAGTATGAAACAGATCCTTATAAATATTACTAAGAATGATGATAATGAGCCTACAATGATTATAAATTGTATCAATGATGATGATACTACATTTAAGAAAGTTATTGTACCAGCACAAATGACAGAAAAAGAAGTTAAGTTTTTACAAGATATTGGTGTAGCTATTGATAATTATAAAAAGTAATGGCAAATTATAGAGCAGTAGCAACAGGTAACTGGAGTTCCTTAGCAATATGGGAAGATGATGGTTCAGGTAGTTGGGCTGAATCAACAACTCTACCTGGCGTTGATGATGACGTTTATGCTAATTTTTTTGAAGTTCTAATTGACCAAACTATAAGTGTTAAATCATTGAGAAATCAATCAGCTACCGATATAAATGCTGATGGTAGATTTAAAATGACATCAAGTTACGATATTACAACTGTAGATGGTATTTATGGTAGTAATTCATCAAATATAGAAGATATGTGTTTGTTGATAGGGGCATCTATTACAATTAATATTTATAGTGATGTATATGGTGGTGTTAATGGTAAAAGTCAATGCATTCACAATGAATATGATTGTACCATTAGTATTTATGGAGATGTAGGAGTTTTATATGATAATTACAATGACTATTCATATGCGATTTATAACACAGGAGATTGTGATATCACAATAATAGGTAATGTTGGTTTAAATCAACCATCTAATTCAATGTCTATTTATAACGAAGGAGATTGTAATTTTACAATTATAGGTAATATAACAGGTCTATACAATAGAAATGGTTATGGTACTATATATGATAATAATACAAGTAGTAATTATTATATAACAGGCAATCTTAAATCAGGTAATAAAAGTTATTCGACAGCTTTACGATTAGTAAGTAATACAGGTATAGTTGAAATAATTGGAAATGTATATGGAAGTACTTATACACATTCATCGTATGGTACAAATAGTATAGGGTTATATATTACAGCATCTTCAACTGAGGTAAATATAACAGGTAATATATATACTGGTATATATTCTCCTGGTGTTTATGTAGAAGGTACTGGAACAATAAATATAACTGGTAATTTATATAGTGATGGTGGAATTAATTATAGTGCTGTTAGAATGTATTTTACAGGCACTCCGAATAGAATAACAGGTAATTTATATTCTGGTTCCTTACAATCGGCTTTAAGTGGTAATGGCGGAGCTGTTATTATAAAAGGTAATGTGTATAATTATAATAGTATAATGGCTATTTTTTACCTATCTATTTATTATGATATTGAACCTGATACACAATGGGAGTTTTATAATTATGCTTCAGCAGCTAAATCATTAGTTGCAGAAAACTCAGTAACAGGAATGCCATCAGAAGCTGATGTAAGAAAAGATGTGGTTTATGGTGCTGTAAGTGGCTTAACAGGAACTTGTATTATTCCACCGGTGGATAGCGTGATGAAGAATGTGCCTGTAGACAATACAGTAGGAACAATGGAGATTAAGATTCCTAGTTTTGGGCCTACTAGAATACCTAATGAGATAATAAAAGAAAAAGATGGAACGTGGAGTTATAAAAGTGAGTGAAACAATATATAATTATTAACGTAAACATAATAGATACTATCAGATGCAATTTTCCAATTTATTTAAGAAATCAATAAAATAAAAAATATTAGTTATGGGACTAAACATGAATCGTAGACATCAGAGGGCAAGAGTAAGAAAACTTGAAATGAAAGAAGCATCAAATTTGGACATTCAAGAAGTTTCTTCATTACCATCTGTAGGTCAATTAGGAGTTTTGTATGTATATAATGGTGGATTCTGGATGTGGAATGGATCATCATATGATGAAGTATCATTTACAAAACCTCAATTAAGCAATACAGTGTATATTGATTATGATCAAACAGTCAATGATACACAAGGTAGAATTTTTAAAACACAAGCAGAAGCTATTATATGGATAAATGCTAATGGTTCTCCAAGTGCTACTAATCAATGGCAAATGATATTACCAGGTGGTCTTATTGATGCAGAAGATACAATAGTATATGAGAATATACGTATTGAAGGTAATGATGCTACTATTGTTGATGTATTGAAATCTGATGTAACGTTTACAGGAGCTACAGATTTATTTAAAGCATATGTAGGAACATTACAGATAAATGATTTACAATTAGAGGCTGGCAAAGTTCTTTATATTGCTAATTCTGTAATCATGGATGTTACTGCAGCAGCAGCTACTAATTATTTAGCATTAAAAGATTGTTCTATATTTGGGGGAAATTTTACTAACTATAATTTTCCATTAGGCATATTTAATACAGAATTTACAGCATTATCAGCAATATCTAACTTGACAGGTAATTTATCTTATTGTTCGTTCAATAGTGATGCTATAAGCGGAAGTATTAGAGCGCTTTATTCAAATATTTATCTAAATGATAATATTACAGGAGATATTTATTTTTCTTCATTAATAAATTCATCTGATGTTACTCTTACAGGAGACTTATTATTAAGTAATGTTAAAGCTGCTAATCCATTTACAATTACTATTGGAGCTGGCAATACTTTAACTACTGAAAATATTGATGATAACATTACAGTTATAGAAGGTGGTGGAACATGGGTGAATAAAGGTGGAAAGTATAATCCTTCATATACATCTTTAGCTGCAACAGAATTCCAAGGGGCTATTGATAAGTTATGGGATTATATTAATTTATCTATTACCGGTTTAATGGATTTTAAAGGTGGATATAATGCATCTACTAATACTCCTGATTTAGATACAGCTCCTAGTGGAATTTTAAAAGGAGATTATTATGTTGTAACTGCTGCTGGAGATTTCTTTACAGAACATGTTGAAGTTGGAGATTCATTATTTGCAGAGCAAGACAATCCTACTACATTAGATCATTGGGTAAGAGTTCAGAAAAATATATTACCTAAATTAATTGAAATTGCATATTCAGAATTAAAAACATTATGCGATACTAATTTATTAGTTCCTGGTCAGCAATATAGAATTACTGATTATGAGTTTACTACTACACAAGCAGACACTCAAAGTGCGGGAAATGTATTTGATATTATTGTAACAGCAGATAGTGTAAATACTCTTAATGAAAATGCAAGAGCAATACAACATGAAGGAGATACTTACTTTAATGATGCTAATCTAAAAGCATGGCAGCTAAAGTACTCATTAGATAATGATGATACTAAATTTGCATGGGCTGATACAGTAAACGGTAAAGGTGTTATTTGGCAAATGATTGATGAGTGGAATAATGACTTACCTTATGATTTCAAAAATGCACAGTTTTATAGAGCAGCAGCAGATGTAAGTTATATTGATGTAGATGGTTATTACTATACTTTTGCTTATCTATATGATGGTTCATTTGTTGATTTTTCTATAAGAGGGAATTTTGATTTGACAGAAGATGACTATGATGAAAAAGGTATTTTTTGTCATAATAATAAGATAGGATTATATCAAAAATCTAATGGAACAAATTATTTCTTAGCATTAAATAATATAGTTATTTATAATAATCAAGAATTCTTTATGGAGGGTATTTATAGTAATATTTTTGGAGATAACTGTTATGATTCAACTATTGCTGATTTTTTCTATAACAACACAATAGGAAATAGTTTCTATAACAACACAATAGGAAATAGTTTCTATAGCAACACAATAGGAGATAATTTCAATAGCAACACAACAGGAAATAGTTTCTATAACAACACAATAGGAAATGGTTTCGTTAACAACACAATAGGAAATGGTTTCATTAACAACACAATAGGAGATAATTTCAATAGCAACACAATAGGAAATTATGTCACCAACAACACAATAGGAAATGATTTTAAGTACAACACAATAGGAAATAGTTTATTTAAAACTATTTTTGGAGATAACTGCCAATATAATACTATTTCAAATAAAATAAATGGTACTACATCAAATAAAATAATAACATTTGGAGATAGTATTACAATGTGTACTATTCAAGATTATGCATTTGGAGCATTAGCAGCAGATTTAGATTTATCAGCAGCAACTCATATTAGAGGAGCTTACAATACTACTATTTATCAAGATGCAACGCAAGGAGTAAAATTATCTTACATGGATGGTGGTAGTATTATAATAGTAGATGTAACAGACTAATATTATGACAAACGGAACACATTATATAGAACCAACAGGTAAGAAAGTGTATAAAGCCATTGTAACTCAATCAGGAAGTAACACAAGACAAACAGCATTAGTAACAAATTAAAAATAAAATAATAATAACCTTTAAAAAATAGAAATTATGAGTATAATACAATCAGTACCTTATCCTAATTATACTACAGTAGAGAGAGACGCTTTAACTAGTGTCCCTGTAGGATACAAAATTAACAATATAACAACAGCAAATACCGAAGAATGGTCTGGAGCAGAATGGGTATCAATAAAACAAGTAGCTGTAGGAATAGAGAATAATAATATAGCTTTATTGGCTGATGCTGATAACTTTGATGTAGCTGATGCTGATGGAAATAATGCTAGATGGACCGCTGGTTATTTTAATGGAACAGAAGGTGGATCTGCAGATATAAATACTACAGTAGCAGGAAAGGCTATGGTAAAAGCTACAGCAGATGCTACACCAACAGCAGCTGCATATGCAATATCAGCAAATAACCCAATAACTTCAAAATTCTTTACAATATTTACAGATGTTGATTGTACATTAGCTGTACCAGCTGCTAGTTGGGCTTCATGTGGATTAAGAATAAGTAAAACTATTTGGGATAATGATAATCAGATCTATATAGAGAGACAACAATCTAGTACTGGAGTAGGTAATAGAATTACAGTTGGTGCTATTTTCAATAGTTCAAATCAAGGAGAAGTCTCATTTACAACTATTGAAACTTCATTAGCATTTAAAATTGAAAGATGGAATAATACTTTTAGATGTTACTATAGCTTAACTCAATCTCCTGATGAAGTATGGGTATTATTAGCAGAATATGATGATCCTGATAATTATATGACAGATACAGTTACTTATTATTTAGCAGCATATACTCCTGGTAATGCAATAGGACAATCTGCTCAGGGAGATTTTGATAATTTTAAATTATACTTACCTTTAAGTAGTGTTATTGATAAATTAAACTTAATAGATGATAAGGCTGTAAATGGGTTAACAGGAGAATCAAATTCATTAGCTTATAAAGTCCATGAAATAGAACAGCATCTTCATAGTGGAGGGCGTTGGCTTGGTGCTACTGATGCTGGTGGAGTTGCTCCAGGTCTATTAACAAGTCTATTACCATTTATAGTAACATCAAATGCTAGTGCAAATACATATGGTACTGCTATACTTGTTCTTGATGGTACAGAAGATTATGATTTTAGTTTCACGCCAGTAAAAATAGATCCACATATGATTTTGATTCAGGAAGCAGAGGCTACTGCTACTTGGAAATTAAGATTTGCAAATTCTGGATGGGATGGTTCTGCTGATACTTATGCTGATATGGCTGCAGCTGTGGCAGCAAATAAATATACTGAAATTGTTATAAGGATAGATTCTACTAAAGCTTCTGCTGTAGCATTACCTATTCAAACAGCAAGAATGACTGTTGGTTCAAAACTATGGGTGCAAGTAATGAAAGATAATGCTGATGCTGAGTATATACATTTTTTAATTGGGGTACATGGTTATCAAGGATAATCAAAAACATTTATATAAAAGAACTATGATAAAGATAATTATCGAAAGGCTAGATAGAATACTAGCAGTTAGTAGTGGAGTAGGAACAGGAATTGTCTATAATATAGATACCAGAATACACACCATTGGAGTAATTACTTTTAATGGATTTATAATCCAATGCGTATCAACAGTATTCTTAGCAATTCTTGCTGGTATTGGTGGTTGGATTGGTGGTAAAATCATAAAGTCTATTCATAGAAAGTTATCTAAAAAGAAGTGGTATTGTAAATTGTTTAATATAAAAATCGAAGAAGATGAAGAAAAGTAAATTTAAATTGAGTTTAAAACATTACATGAAACCTACTCCTTCAATGTGGAGAAGATTAGGTGATTCATTATTAGCTGTTTCAGTATTTATTGGTGGTAGTGCTTATGCATTAGATTATCATTGGATTGCAATAGCAGGTTTCTCATTGGCTATAATTGGTAAGTTCTTGACTAACTTTTTTGCTGTGGAAGATGAATAAAATAAAAGCAGATATGGAAGATGTTATTATAACTCCAAAAAGAGGTTGTTTGGTAGTAGGTCATTGTAAGGGTGCCCCAGGTGCTATTAGTGAACATATGGGAAGTGAATTTGATCATGGTATAACTATAATCAATAGACTTCATGGAAAGTATGATTCATTAACGTATGATAACTTTGATAAAGGATATACTAATACCATTATCAATGATATGGCTCCTAGAACTAAAGATTACATCTTAGGTTTAGAATTACATTTCAATGCTTTTAGTAAAGAGTCTGCTAATGGATGTGAAGCTTTATATTGGCATACAAATAAAAAAGCTAAAATGATAGCTGAATTTTTTTGCGAACAATTAGAGATCAAATTTGGGATTAAGAATAGAGGCCCTAAAGCTATTTCTAGTGCATCACAGAGAGGATATGCTGCATTAGCTTATCAGAAGCCTACATATTTAATATTAGAACCTGGATTTGGAACTAATATATCTGATTCTAGTAAATTAGGAACAGTATCTGGTAGAAATTTATATTCAGAAGTTATAGATGATACAATGAAATATGGATTATCAATATTATGAAGAAGTACTTAGATAAAATACCATATATAGTCATTGCAATCTTACTTGTGATAATTATTCTTATGAAAGAATGCAAGAGATGTCCGGAGGTTTCTATTCCAGATCCAACGGTCATTACCACAACAGACACTATATATGATACTTTATTGGTTGAAAGTAATGTCTATATTCCGGTCCCGGGTCCAATTACTTATGTCGAGATTCCACAGGATGTAGATACTCCGGCCATACTTGCTACTCATTTTTCTAAATATCCATACAATGATACATTAAAGAATGATAGTATAGCATTTATAGCTGTATTTGATACTATTTATCAGAATAAAATTTATAATCGGAGGTGGGAATACAAGGACTTGACGCCGGCTGTCATCAATCAAACGAACATAATATACGATACGTGTCAACAATGCAGTCAATTTAATTTAGGTTTCGGTGGCCTCATAGGCGGCTATACTGACAAGTTCGGTGTTGGTCCTAGTATTCTGCTTACCACAAATAAAAAGTCCTCATATAGCCTTTCTTATGACGTTGTGAATAAGATTGCTTATTTTGGAATTTATTGGAATATTAAATGAAGATAGAAAAAGGTATAGCATATCATCAAATGCCTGAATGTATGTATCAGGAAAATAATAGGTTTGTAAAGACTGAAAGATTTTCTCCTGTTATATATGGTAATGACTTGCCTGATGAAAGAGATCCGTTTCATGTTCCTGTAGAAGAATGGGATGAAAAAGAAATCGAACAAGGAATTATCAATGGCAAATATATTGTAGATGAAGTTTGGTGGAACAAACAATGGGATAGATGCATATATGGATATACAGTAAGATTTGCAAGAGAGAATGGAGATGATGTTACCATTACCGGCATGAATTATTTCTATCTTAATTTTTGGCCTATATATGCTAAGAAAAAAGGTGGAATAAATGTTAAGACTTTGACTAATCCTAGATTCACTGATGTAGATTATGAAATCTTTTGGAGAATAGAAGCTATGAAGTCTTTAGGTAAAGATGATCTATTCTATAAATCAAGACAGAAAGGTTTCTCAGAAAAAGGTGCTTGTATCATTGGATATAACTTTACATTCATTCCTTATTCAGAAAATCTTATTGTAGCCGGTAATGAAGAAGATAGTCAGAATACAATGGGTAAAGCTACTAGGGGATTAGATTATCTTATCAATACTCAGTTTTATCATGAAAGGAAAAAGTCTGCATCTGATTATTATATAGCATCTAAGTTTGGTAGTAAGATTAAACAGCTTACTGCAGGTTCTAATGGTATGCAATCTGTTTCTCGTTTTACTCCTTATTGGATAATGTATGAAGAAATAGGAAAGTGGCCTAAAGGATTAGTAAGAGCTATGAGAGAGTTCGTAGATGTATCTTTAATGAATGAGGGTGTTAAAACTGGTTATGCTATGTATATTGGTACTGGTGGAGACATGGACACTGGTGCTGCAGATATGGAATTGATGTATTATAATCCTGATCAGTTTAACTTACTTGAATTTGAAGATATTCTTGAATTAGAGCACATGAAGAAAAAAGAAGGATATGTTGCTGGATTTATACCTTCATGGAAATATGCTAAGATTGATAATGATGGTAATTCATTAAGGAATGAAAGTTTTAAATTTCATGAGGAAGAAGGTAAGAAAAGAAAGAAAGAAGCAGCTATTCTCTATTCCGTTAACAATCCATTATATCCACATCAAGGATTTATGGTTCCTAGTGGTGGCTATTTTGGAGAAGTAAAACAGGCTAAGTTAGTTGAAAGGAAAGCTATTATTCTTACTAACAGAAAAGAACAAATAGTTGAGGAAGGAAACTTATATTGGAAAGTAAAAGATGATTGGAATAGTGGTGTTTATTTTGAACCGGGACCTGATAAAAATGGAAAGACAACTGCTGTGATAACTGAACGTCCTAAGATAAATGAATTGACAGGAGAGCCTTATGAGAATTTATATAAGCAAGGAACAGACAGTTATGATAGAGATGAGGCTAATGCATCAACATCTTTAGGTTCTTCTATTGTAGGTCATGGATTTTTAGATTATGATAGTCCTAGCAATTATCCTGTTGCTAGATTAACAATAAGACCTGAGACATGGGAAGGTGGAGCAGAGAAGTTCTTTGAAGAAGTATTAAAGATGAATATTTATTATAATGCTATAAATCTTGTAGAATATTCTAATTTACGTATCTTTGACTTCTATAAAAATCATGGTTTCAATCATTTATTGAAAGAGAGACCAAAGTTAATGATCGCTAAGTGGATTCAAGACAGTAAGGTTGCAAATGATTTTGGTATCGACCCTAATACTAAGCATCATTGGTTAGCAGAGTTATCAGATCAAATGACAGAAGAATGGATAAACAATATATATGATATTGGAATATTATCAGCATTAGCAAAATTTAGGTATACTCCTGGTAGAGGAAGATATAATTGTGATATTACTATTAGTATGGCTTTATTAGCGGTATTATATCAAGATGAAATAGAACTTGAAGTAATTACAGAACAACAAGAACAAAGATATCAAGGGCCTGGAATTAAGTTTAAAAGAAGCGGTAACGCTTTTAAAGTAATGTAGTATGGAAGAAAAAAGAAAGACAAGACTAAGATTAAGTGATATAGATATGGCTTGGGCTAAGACCTATTTAAAGTCTGTATCAAATGCTGTTGGTGGTGGTGTCCATGACAGAGAAAGAGATATGACTTGTTGGAGTATGTTTTATTCTAAGATGAAGAATGAAACATATGATTATCTTACTAAGTATGGTGATTATGATATTCCTGTAAATGTAAGGTTTCATTCTATTGCTAAACCTAATATTGATTGGTTAGTTTCTAAGTATTTAGGAAATCCATTTAACTTCTCAGTAAAAACTATTGATAAGAAATCTTTAGATAATAAGTATCAGCAGAAGATTGATGCTTATGTAGAATCTATTACCCAAGGTATAGAATCTAAATATTTACAGATACAGACACAATTAGAACTTATTGCTAATAAGCAGCAAGAAATAAATATGCTTGCTCAACAACAGCCAGAGAATGAGGAAATGGCTAAGCAACAAGCTATGATACAGCAACAATTACCAATGATTAACTTACAGCTTACTCAACTTACAAATGCTCTTAAAAGGGAACAAAAACGTACTTCTGAGAAGATGGATAAGATTGATTTGTTGTCAAGATTTAAACCTAAAGATATGAGAGAAGATTTACTTCAGCGTAAACTTGTATCTTTTTATGAAGAAAATAATATTGGCAATATTCATAAATGGACAATGACAGAAAAATGTGTTACTGGAAAACCATATATATATGTTGATATTGTCAATGGTAAATTAACATATAAGTATTTACCTTCATATACAGTATTTCATCCAAAGAATGCTTCTATTGACAATATAGAAGATGGAGATTGGGTTGCTTATGAAGAATGGATGAGTTATGATCAAATAATTTCTAAGTTCGGAGATCAACTATCATTAAAAGATTTAGAGAAACTTGAATATATGTCTCCACATTATGGTAAAGACACTAATTCAACATTTGACACTTATTCAGATGATCGTGATGGTGCTGCTAATTATGTAAGCTCTTATAAGCCTAGTGTATCTAGAAATCAAATAAGAGTTCTTAATGTATTCTGGCAAGTAGAAGTAGAAATAGATTTTTTAAAATCTAAGACTTCTGATAATAAGTTTGAGCTTACTAAATTGAAAAAAGATAAGGATGATATTAAAGCGAATCAGAGAGTAGAGAAAAGATTTAAGTCTTATCTTATGCAGGGAACAATAATAATGGATTGTATTTATGCTGATGTAAAATTAAGAGATAAGCAATTTCTTAAAGTTGATGATTATGGTTGGAATCAGTTACCTATTATCGGAGATAACTTTGATGATATAGGTAGAGTTCCATATTCTATTATATGGGCTACAAAAGACTTGCAAGCATTATATCAAATCATTGAATACTATGAAGAATTATTATTGGTAATTTCAGGTGTTAAAGGTTTTGTTATGGATAAGTCTCAAATGCCTTCCGGAATGGATGAAAAGGAATGGGCTTATTATCGTAAGTTAGGAACAATGTTTATTGAAACCTATAAAAAAGATCGCAGACAACAGACAACATTTAATCAATTTGCTCAATATGATGATTCAGTACCGGCAAGTATTCAGTATTTAGGTATGATGAAAGATAGAATTCAAGCTAGAGTAGATCAAATTACAGGTGTTACAAGACTTGCTAGAGGTGAAACAGAACCTAGAGATGCTGTAGGGAATACTAAGCTTTCAGTACAAGCTACAAATATTATTGCAGATGTTTTATTTTGGGAGCATGACCAGATTGTAAGGAGAGCTTTAACAAGAGCTATGAATCTTTATGCAAAATTTATTGGGAAAGATGGCGAAACTTTTAGTATCTTTGACAGAACAATTGGAGATGTGGATATTATAAATATTCCAAAAGGATTATTAAATGGTGCAGATTATGATTGTTTAATAATGAATAACAATAAAGATGTTAGAGATATTCAAGAATTAAAACAAATTATAGGAGCTGAATATTCAAGAGGAAATGTTGATATGTCCGGTATGATTAAAGTTTTTCAATCAACATCAATAACAGAAATGAGAGTATTAGCAGAACAAATGGTTGAACAAGCACAAGAAATGCAACAAGCAGCACAAGCTAATGCTTTAGAAGGACAAAAGAGTATGATGGAGTTTCAAAATCAACTTGATCTTAAACTTAAAGAGGGAGAAATGAATCTTAAAAATATGGAAAATCAATTAGCTAAGTTAGAACTTGATCTTAAAGCTAAAGAGATTGAATATAAGAAAGACTCAGAAGATAAGAAAAGAGAATCAGATCAGTTTACTAAGATGATGGAAATTGCTACTGATATTGAAATGGAGAGAAATAGATTAGATGCTGAACAAAGAAGTACTGAGGTAGATCAGATATTAAAGAAAACTGAATTGCTAGTAAACTTAGCATTAGGTTCTCAAAAGAACTTAATTGATGATAAGAAGCTAGACACTACAGTAGATAAAAAGTAATTTATTGTTTAATTAAATATTATATTTTATGAAATCGAATGAAAATTTTGTTAGAGGTCCACAAGCTGAAGCTATGCAGTTAATGAAAGACCGTGTTTTAGTTAGAGTTATGCAAATTGAGCCTAAGAAAAAAACTAAGATTATTGTTCCTAATGCGGAGAATAGGGATGCTTATGATATTAGTGATTATCAAGGTTTCCACCCTGGGCTTGTAGAAGTTTTGAATGCTAATTCACCTGATGCTATTAATGCAGGTGTTGAAGATGGTGCTATTTATGCTATTTCTTTAAGAGTATTCAATCTTATTATGTCTGGACAGGCTGATACATTATATGTTGATAAAGAGCCTTTATGTGCTTTACATGCATCAGACTTATTATGTAAGATGAATTACTATCGTGAGAATTTCAAAAAAGGTAAAATCGTTAAAGCATTGAAATAATGGATGAGAAAATCAAATATATTACCCAAGAACAGCAAGATGCTATCATAGATGGTACAATGCAAACTGAAGAAGGCTTTAATTATATGGTTGGAACAGAAGACCAAATTAAAGCACAAGCTGATGGTGTAGATCCTAATGCCGGAGGTGGAGAAGGAGGTGGAGAAGAATTCACTCCTAGTCCATATTGGGATTATTTTAAATCTAAACTTCCTGAAGATCAAAGAGAATCTTTTGCTATTCCAGAAGAAGTAAATGCTGAGAATGAGCAAGAATTTCTTGATAAGAAGTTTAAAGAGATTTATGCTCCTGAAGAAGATCCTTTGAAAGATATTCATCCATTGGCTAGAGAAATCATTGATAAGTCAAAAGAAGAAAATTTTAGTGCTGAAGAATTTATAAAATCCAAGGCCGGAACCACTTCATTATCACAAGCAAGTGATGATGATTTATTAAAGGCAAAATATATAAATGAGATAGGAATTAAGTCTGACGAGAATCCTAATGGAATGACTGAAGAAGAAATTCTAAAAGGTATCGATGAGATGAATTCCTTAGAGAAGAAGAAATTAGCAAATGAAGAAAGAGTTAAGCTTCAGAAACAAGTTGAACAGTCTTTTAATTATAAGCCAGATCCTGCTGCGATGCAGAAACAGGTTACTGATTATAATAAAGGAGTTTCAGATTGGGCTGATAACTATTTTTCAAAAGGTACTGAAAACTCTACCGAAGAAGAAAAGAAAGCAATTATTTCTCGTAGAACAATAGCTGGTGTAGATTTAGGCGAGGCCAAATTCCAGGAGTTCAAAGAGTCTTTTGCTAAAGATTTTCAAATTGGTGAAGATGGTAAGGCATCTATTCAAGAAATGTTATTGAATAATGATGAAGCATTGGCGAAAGCTTATTTGTTTTTAAAGAATGAAGATGTAATTCGACAGGCATTAACTAGAAAGTTCAATGATGGCGTTGATTTTACTATGGAGAAGTTACTTCCTAATGGTAGACAAATCAGTGGTGCTCATGGAAATGCTGGTAAAATGTCTCAAGAAGAAATTGATGCTAGACTTAATGCTCCGGAAGGAAGTTTTGGAGATTAAGAATTTTTTGTAAAGACAAAATGATTTAAAAATTTTTACTATGAGAATTTTACAAACACCCCCACAAGGGTTTGCTAATGAAACAACAACAGCTAATCACATGCTGACTTATGCTATAAATAAACCAGAATATTTGGCTACTATAGCATCGTTGTACAAAGAAACTGCTCCTTTTTCAAGTTTACTTGCACAGAGAGGACAGATTTTAAAAGGTTCTACATTTGCTAAAGTAGGAGATGCTAAAGGCTATCGTAGAATTGGTTCTAGAGAGATTCGTTGGGCTGTTAAAGGATTTAAGAATAGAGTCGGGAATATTGTTCAAGACTATGTATGTTCTGCTTATCCTACACAACCTGGTCGTAATCAAACTGATATCACTATCTATCTTGACACAAACTGGTTCTCACCAAGAGATGTTTGTGAATTGTCAGATAATGAGACTCAGATTTACTTCTATAAAGATCAATTACCAGAGGAAGTTGAAACTGGTATTTGGGAATATCATGCTAAGATTAACACTAATGTTAAAGACCATTTTGTTAATCCTGACCTACTAACAGTTGGAAAAGACTTATCAGTTCTTTTCAATCAATTTGAAGAAGCTTCTGAAACAGCTTATGAAAAGTATTCATTCCATGAAGAAGCACGTACTTATATGACTATTATGAGATTAAAATGGTCTACAACAGGTACTGCTGAACAAATGGCTGCTAATACTCCTATATGGGTTTCTCATAATGGTGTAACACAATGGACTACAGCACAAGAAATGGAAATGCTAGAAAGATGGGCTGCTTATAGAGAAAATCAACTTCTTTTTGGTAAGAGTACTGTAACTACAGAAGGTCGTACTTTAATGACACTTGCTAATGGTGTTGAAGTAATGGCTGGTGATGGACTACTTAATCAAGGTGATGGAGTATGGAAAATGCCTTATAATCCAAATTCATTCTCAACTAAGATTCTTGATACTATTCTAATGAACATGTCTATCGGACACTCTAGTTCATGCCAAGATACTGCTGTAGCTGTTATCGGTGGATGGGGAGCAATTAGTAATTTTAATAAAATTATGAAAGACTTCGCTGGTATCGATCCTAAAGTAGTTGTTGAAGGTAAAAGTGGAAAAGGAATTGATGCTGACTATACATTCTATAAGTTTGGTGGCATTACTTTCTATCCTATGCGTTACAAATGGTTTGATGATCAAGAGAGAGCAGGTAGAGCTCATGTAGATCAGTATGGAACAAGACTTCAATCACATAGAATGATTTTCGTTTCTTTAGGAGATATGAAGTATGACCAACCACAGATTGAATTACTTGCATTAGGAGATCGTCAAATGAAGAAAGGTTCTGTTAATGGTATCAATAAAGGTGGAGACATGGCTAACAGTGTTGATGCTTCTCACCACCACATATTGAGTGAAACAGCAATAGCTAACAGAGATATCAATGGTATCGCTGAATTGTTTGTTCCACAAATTAACAGTAACTCATATTTTGTAACTAGAAGAAGTTACTAATATTCACTTATTTAATTAAATGTTATGGAAATAAATAGAAATAAAGTTGTTAAAATAATTGCTCTTAAAAGACAATTTAAACAAAAGAAGCCTTTTCCTATGTGTCCTATTATGAATCCAAATGGAACAGGAGAATTATTAACTGGTTTAGAAGTACTTTCTGATAAGAAAAGAAAAGATTTCAGTAAAGATGAATTAAGATATGCAGAAGGAGATATCAATATATTTGATGGTCAGACTTTGAATCTTAAAGATAATTACGATTTCATTACTTTTCTAAGATGTACTTTGTATGAGCAAGTTGCTCAACCGGGTAAAACTAGAAACCAGTATCACCTGTTCTATCTTCATGATGAAGAATACATTGCTATTAAGGAAGCTGAAAAGACAGATAAGATATCTGAAGCATTGGAGTTTGTAATGAACTTTACAGACATTCAAATGCGTGACATGGCTATCTTTGTTGGAATTGATATTAGGAATGTAAAACCTCACATTGTTAATAGTCATGTTAAGAAACATGCTATTGAGCATCCAGAAGATATTTTGAAGTATAAATATCATGACAATAAGGACAATGAAATGATTGTCAGAAAAGCTATTGCATATAAAGTTATGCGAAGAAATGTCAAAGGATATTATATTGGTGAAGATTTCATTGCTAATACTCTTGAAGGCACAGTGCTACAATTATTCAGAAAAGAGAATGAGCACTTAAAATCTAAAGTTTTGAGGTCTATTGCTGCTCATGAAAATCCTACTGATACTGATTCATTAGAATTTTTGACTAAGGAGCATACAGATAAGAAAGCTAATGAAGCTTTAGCTCAGAAAGATTTAGAGAAGAAGATATTATCTCTTAAATTTGATTATTATAAACTTGAAGGTTCCGAGTATGAAGGTCCTGAAACTGTCGAAGATATCCAAGCTGCTATTGACATTGTCAAGAAACAAGCTGAGAAAATCGATAAGATAGAGGAATTTGAGGCTAAATGCAAAGAATGGGATATTAAGTCCATTAAGAAAAGTTTAGGTATTAGAGGTGTCGAAAAGAGCTTATTCGAGAATGTAGAAGATAAGGCAACTTTAATTGAAATTGGTATTAATTTTATTAAGGAAAGTAAATAACCATGTATTCAGCAGTAGTAGATATTTATAAGGACTTTTTAAAGGAGATTAAGAAAAGCAATATAGCTTCTGTTCCACCTAGTGTATTTAACATTGTTTTCAATGACGCTTATACATTATGGTATAGAGAGAAATCCAAAGAGATTGATATAGATCAAAAACGAATGGATGATCTTAAAGAACTTGTTGTAATTACTGATGGTATATTTGAGTTTGGTGGTGTGGTATTAAATCCATTAACTCCTATATCTGCCGGTAGTAGTTTATTTCCTTTACCTGTAAGTCCTGATAATGACTACTATGTTTCTATAGATGGTATTGATTATCCTAACTATCGTAGATTATTGAATGTTCAATTCAGATATACTTATAATGGTGATCCTTGTTATCCTGATGGAGATATTAGTCCATGGATACCAGGTAAACCATTAAAGACAAATCAAAAGAATGAAATAAGGAAGAATCCTTTCAGAAAGCCAGACAGACAGAATATCTATTATCAATTAAGAGATAATTATGTTGACTTATGGTTAGGTGATGATACTTCTAATATTCCTCATTCTATGAGAATTGAATATATTAAATATCCAAGATCGATAGTATATGATCATAGTGTTCCTGCTAATAATGTTATGTGTGAGCTTCAATCAGACCAAATAAGAGAGATTGTAGAGATAGCAACACGTACTTATTTACAGGAAGCTACAGATCCAAGATATCAGACAGAGATTAATGAAGATGCTTTAAATTTAAAAGGAAAATAATAATCATAAAAATTTTTAATTATGGGTAATTTAAATCGTGCTCCAAGAAAATTCTTAGTGAATTCATTGGACCAAACAAAATTCGGAATGTATACAGATGCTGATGGAAACGAACACTTCGTTGACAAAGAAAACGGTATCGATATTTCTGACTCTACAGCTATCGGAGCTCCTGAAGTAATGGTAGGTTATGGTGAGCCAGAAAACCTTGAAACGATTGCATTGAGATTATATGCACCATATCCAGCTGACACTGTTGACTGGTTATGTGAACTTAATTTAACCGGTGTACCTAATAAGTCTAAGGGTGGTTATGTAAACCATGAAGAACTTTCTAGAGTATATAGTGGTAAAGTAGATAGTTTAGATTCATCTTCTACTGCAGAAGTTACTTTAGCAGATAAGCTTATAGCTATTGAAGATATTGTTAAGGGAATCAATCATGATGAGCTTCGTATCGCTAATGCTGGTATGGCTTATATTGTTAAGAACTTAGATTCTACATCTGCTTCTACATTAACTATTACTTTAGAAGATGGTTCTACTCACACTGTAACTTCTACAGGTGCTACTGGTTCATTATCTGCTACTATCAATGCTGATGCTAATCTTAATACTTTAATGGTTGCTTATGCTCCATTGGTATCTAACAATGCTGCTGGTGATATTACTATCATTCTTCCTACACTTACTAATCCTTCATGGTTCTTAGTAGAAGGTAGTGCTACAGCTACAGTATTAGATGCTTACTTAATGTTAGCACAGCAAAAAGAGGATATTAAAATGACTTATGGTGGTGGTGCTACTACTACTAAGTGGGAAAATATTCCTTATTATATGACTGCAGGTGTAACTTCTTCTGTTAGTGCTGATAATGGTAATGTTACAGTTACTGTTGATGGTACAGCTACTAACTTAAATGTTGCTTCTGGTACTGCTGCTGCTAAAGCACTTGAAACAGCTCAATTGATAGGTTATTTTGATACTACTATTGATAAGGCTGATACAGATTATATCACAGCATTAAATTCTGCAACTGGATATACTACTGTAGCATTTGGACCACAAGCATTTGCATTGTCAAATACAGCTGGCACAGATTTAACAGTATTTACTGTATCTGATTTCAGTCATACATGGAGTACTGAATATATTGATGAAAATATGTTCCACTTATTCCCTAATCTTCCACAGTATGCTTATCAGAGACCTCAATTACCAGTTGAAGGTAAGAGATATTTCAAAGTTAAAGTTAAATTCTATGTTGATGGAGAGAATAATACTGTCTTTGATGGTATTACTAATCGTCATTCTACAGTAGAATGGTATTTTAATGAGGACTTAATGCCTGCTACTGTTACTGCTGCTACAGGAGAATATTGGACAGATGGTACTAACATGATGTCTGATACTATCTTAGGTACAGAAGATTCTAACATTGCACAGCTTATCAACAAAGTATTTACAAGTGCTATTGTTGATGCTGACTTAGCATAATTCTTTTATTTAGTGGAGAGCCCCTAATGGGGTTTCTCCCTTTTTTATTAAAATTTGTAACGATGGCATCAGCAAGAAAACATATATATTCAATAAAAGAACAATGTACTGGTAAAGTTCCTTCAGATGATACTAGATTGGAAGATAGATTTATCTTACATCAAATGAATATTGTAAGAGAAGTTCTTATTAAGCAATCATATCAAAAAGGGGAATTAGAAGATTCTTTTTATCAACTTAAATGTTGTCTTACTATAGAGTGTGATAGAATAGTTTGTAATGGTTTAGATTCCGGAGAAAAGACTTGGTATGTAGAAGTACCTGAATTAGTTGAAGGAATTGGTTATGCAAATATTACATACTTTGGAAATGTTGAGTTTGGTAAGAGAAAGGTAGGATTACATAATAATTGGGATAGAGCATCATTCACAGGTTGGTTAGGAGCAGAATGGCAAGAGTGGATAGGAAATAGACCAACATATACAATTATTGGAGGCTACAAAGCAGGTTCTACAGAAATTGATGGTACATTAGGGCTTTTAAAAAACATTCCAAATACGGGCGGAAAAATACTTTGTATAAATGGTATTTTCAAAAATCCAGAAGAAGGAGTATGTGATCCTGAAGAATTTATGGATACAGAATATCCTATTGGAAGTTTGGGTTATAAAATGGAGTTGATTGTCATTAAGCAAATTTTAAGCACAGAAGGCTTATTAGGAGACGATACTAATGATGCTAGAGATGATTCAACTAATTCCGGTAGTCCCGGGGTAAAAATGAACAATCCAAACGATTATGGCGACAGAACTCAGTAACACTAC
Source organism: uncultured Bacteroidales bacterium (assembly GCA_964448235.1). Taxonomy (GTDB): domain Bacteria; phylum Bacteroidota; class Bacteroidia; order Bacteroidales; family ML635J-15; genus Bact-19. The sequence goes on from CAYUWD010000012.1 coordinate 20,651, forward strand.
ATTATACGTAACAATAGTATCAGCATTTGAGTTGCCTGGAGATATCTTTATTCTACCTAGGCAACAATTTGTATTTAAAGGAATTAAGACCATGGTTCCTGAATACATTGGTTGTGGCACAAGAGAAGAACTACATCAAGTAGGAGAACTTTGTGAAGCTGATTACTATACTGATCCAACAACCAGTTCTTTAGTAAAAGAAATCTATATTCCAGATAGGTTTTGTGTATTATCACATGAATGTATTGATTCTAGTGAAGTAAGTATTCCTGACTATATACAGTCAAGAGATATGGATGATACTAAAGACTATATGACAAAAGTAAAATCAACATTAGGAATAGATATGAGAGCTAATTATCTGATACAAAGAAATCTTGATAAGTATGATGAAGAACTATTCCCGGTAAAGAAATTAAAAGACGCAGAATACAGAAAAGATGAAGAATAAGAAAGAAAGATATTTGGTCCTTAATGGCAAGAATTTCATTGTGAAGAATCACAGTGATTTATTTGATATTGGGGATAGGAAATATTCTGATTATCTTTTTTCTGCAAAGAAATATGTTATAGCTGATTGTGCTCATAACTCTAAGAATAAAATGGGCCTTATGTTATTCAAAAGAATAATACATGCTTACTTGAAGTTTATGTTAGCAGATTTAGTACAAACAGGTATGACACTAAGAGTTCCATTAAAGGAGATATTGACTTTTAAAATCAGACTTTTAAATAAGACTGATTATTCTTTTATGGAGCATACAGACATGATACATAAGCATGTAATACTATCTGCTTATTATTATGATAAGTTTTATAGGCTTAAATTAGATTTTAGAGCATATCCTACTCATAAATTTAGAAGATCGATATCTGAAGCCTATAAGAATGGAGCAAGGTATAATAAACTTAATAATGATTTTGTATGAACTCAAAATATTTTACAGCTGAAAAAATATATACTCGACTTGCTGGTCGTTACAGACAGAAGATGCAAGGAATTACTATTGGTACTATCATAGAGTGGTGTGCTGAAATAGAACTTGAAGTATTAGGAAATTGGAAACAATTCGAAAGATATGATAAAGAAGAACTAATTGTAGTTGATGGGAAAGCATTATTACCATGTCACCTATATAGAGTATTAGACTTATATGATAGTAGTAATGAAAGAATTATGAATTATCATAATAATGGTGCTTATATTAGTTTTAGTGAATTTGATAATAACACTCCTAGTAATAGTAGTAAGATTTACATAAATTACTTGGGAATAGCAATTGATCCTGTTACTAAATATCCATTATTACTTAGAGGTCATGAACAAGCATTATTCTATGGTTGTGCTGTAAGATTATTAGAAGAAGATTTTTTGAATAATAAAATCAATACTAATGCTTTTGCAGACATTCAATTAAAATATGAAGCAGCATTAAATTCTGCAGATACTGGATTTAGACATCATAGTAAGAATGATATTAAAGAGTATATGGCAGTAATACTTAATGCTTATCAGAAACCAAATAGATTATCATTAAACTTATAATATATGGAACCTATAATTATGTCAAGGAATTCTCTTATAAAAGGGATGAATACAAATATATATCCTTCTAGATTACCAGGAGATTTTTGCTATGAATTACTTAATGGGAAAATTTATTCATCTGTAGAAGGCAATTCTTATGTTATTCAGAATAGTAAAGGTAATGAGAAAGCATTTTCAATAAGTGATGGGTATCAAATTATTGGTCTTAAAGAATATAATGAAATACTTTATATAGTGTCTGCAAGAGAAAATGATGATTATAAAACTACTTCTATTGAAATTGGTTCTTTCCCTTCTCCAAAACAAATGACATTTTATTATGAAACAACAGATAAAATTACTTTTAAATTTGATGAAGAAGAGATTGGTTTTGAGGATGTTTATAAACCACTACCTTCAATAGATGGTGGTTTTACAAGTATTTCTTTTGGAGTTTCAGTTAAAGTATTTAATGGTTTTAGAACTAATGTATTTAACTTTAATGCTGATACTCTTATATTCCCACTTATTAAATCATCTAATGATAATACTGTAAATATTTATCTTAATGATGGTGAAAATCCAAATAGAACAGTAAACAATTGTTTTGATGAAGAAGGTAATATTATTCTAGGTAGATGTTATAAAGGTGTATCATATAATCAAGATGATATTGAGTACACTGTAGATAGGATAACAAGACAGTTTTTGTCAGTAAGCAAACCACCATATGCAAAATTAAATAAAGTAGAAGAAGGAGGAAAATTGCCATTAGGTAATCTTTTTGTTTATATACGTTATTTAGATTATGAGTTCAATAAAACTAACTTTACGCCACTTATTGGGCCGGTAGTGATATCTAATGGAGATGATATATTTACTGTGTCAGGTAACAATCCAGATGGCAACATAAACCTATCAAACAAAAGAATTAAGATTGATGTTAGATACATTGATGAATCATATAATTTCTTTGAGATTGCTATAGCATGGAAAACTTCTAATGATAATGTTGCTTTAGGAAGTAGAGCTATGTTATTAACTAAGAGAGTTCCTATAACTTCTGATGCAGAACAAGATTTTGTTATTACTGGTATGGAAGAAATGTCAGAGATTACTTTAGATGAAGTTATTACTCCGGCATTAAAAGAAACTATATCAATGGCATCTACAGCATTTGGAGATAGATGGTGGGGAGGTAATTGGAAAGAGAGTGATTACAATAAGTCAGCTATGAAAGAGTTGGCTAAACTTGTTTATATAGAGCCTACATTAGTAAGCAGAGATAATCTATATGATTTAAATGGAGAAGGAATGAAAGATTATTCTTTTACTGAAGTAGATACATTTGGTCCTAATGGTATTAATAAAAAGTATTGGTATCAATCACCAGAATTTGTTGTTGATAGAGTAGGTTATTATCGTGGTGAAACCTATCCTTTTGCATTACAAGGTTTATTAGAAGATGGAACATATACTGATCCTTTTCCTATAACCGGTTTTGATTTTTATTATGAAAATGATTTAAACTTAAATTTAGCTACTTTAGATGATGTTTCATTTTTATCATCAGATGCGAATACTAATAATGGATTTGTAAGATTTCCACAATTTGGTACAGGTGATATAAATTCTAATATTGATAGCATGGATTATATCTTATTAGCAAAAGCTAAACTTCATAGATTTTGGCAATATATAAACAACAATCCAGATTTATTTGTAGGAATATCAGGATTTAAAGTTGTCCGTGGAGAAAGGTTTAAGAATCTTAAATATCATGGAGTAAATTTACCTATGATTGAATATGGAGTACCTAGTTCTGTTAAAACATATTTAGGAATGATAAGAACTAGAGAAATACAATGGATCGGAGATAGAGCTGCAACATCATTTCCTTCAATAGATATGTATCCTAGATATATTGATAGATATCCTTTAGTTGAAAATGGAATCAGATATTCTTTACCTGGAGTATATAACGCTGATGATGCTACAAAATATTATGTTTGTTATTTTGAAGCTAGAACTGAAAAAAATAGAAAAGCTGTTTATAGTCCAGATAATATGTTATCAAACTATAATAGATTAAATGATAATGAAAACTGTTATGTTTATATTCCATATTCTCAATATCCTCAATTTGGAAATCAGAATGATGCATTAGGATATTACACATATATACAATCAGGGAGTTATCAAGATAATATTGAACATGAGGTTGTTAGAAATGGAAATTATTATTCATCTAGATTAAACTATGTTAATTATTCTTCAGGAAGAGCTTCTATTGATAATAATTATATTAGAGGAATTACAGAAAAATATAGTCCTGTCGTAACAACAGAAAATTATTTTTTTACTGAAATAATAAATTATACAGACATAAATAATCACTCAACTAAAATATGGATGTTATCTGATAATGATGCATCATATGCTTGGACTCCAACTCAATTATCTATGGAACAAGCATATATTAAAGCTAAAGCTACAAATGTTAAAGAAAATTCATATTTAGTTAAAAATAATTATTCATCATATTTTGGAGATGCTTTATTTGATTCTATAAATGTAGGTTTTCTTTCAGATGGTTCTGATACAGCAAGATATGGAAATAGTGATGCATATAGTCCTGAATATTTAGGCTTAGAATATTCTGAAAATACTTCAAGTTATATGTTTAATGTTTGGAAAGATTCACATATGATGCCTATACTTGTATATGATGAGCCTAATGATGATTCATATTATACTGATTTAGTAGAAAGATATAAACCTAATGGCGTTATTCAACTATTCGGAATAAATTATCAATCATGTTCATTATTTATTGATAAGAATAATGATAGAACTTATGATTTTAATAGATATTCTGATTTAGCATTTGATGAATTATATTGTAATGGAGATTGCTTTATTAGTAGATTTTCATTCAGAACATTACATAATTCAAAAGTATTTGATTTAAAATATGATGAGACTACTGATGATTATATAGAAGATATTTATTGGGAACATTATAATCATGGAACTTTAATTTCTATTGTATTACAATCAGATTCAAACACTGGATTAAGAGCTGCTGCAGACAATAATTTTTATCCATTATGGGCTTCTGATTGGAAACCATATACTGGTTCAAGAAATTACAATTCAGTATTATGTGGTAGATTTGGTGGTGGATCAATGGGAATTACAAATGAGGACTTTATTTATGATTGGGGACATAGTGAAACATTACCATTTAATATTTACCCGGGATTAGATGAAATTTACAAGAATGATGAAGTAAGATTTGAAACAAGAGTGAGATACACTGATAAATCATTTGAAGAAGCATATATTGATGGATGGAGATCAATGTATTATACTTCTCGAGCAGATTATCCTAATGAGAATGGAGCAATAATGATTTTAGGCTATCATGGCTTATATATAATTATGGTGCAAGAGAGAGGTACTTATCAGTTATTTCCTAATGAGAAGTATGTATCACAGAGTCAAAGTCAGAGTGGTACAGAAGTAGTTGTTGGAGTTGGTAGTATATTACCTGATGAATATAAGCCATTAGCTGATTATGGTTCTCAGCATACAGCATTTGTACAAACTAATGATTATATTTCAGGATATGATTTTAATAAGTCTATATGGTGGAAAACGGGAACATATGCAAGTGGAACTACTACATCTTTAGGAGTATTGCCTATATCATCTAATGTAAGTAAATATCTTATTGAAAGAAAAGATAATATTATTGACCCACATATAGTACTTGGTAGAGATGAAGATGAAAAAGACTTATATTTAACTGTTAGATATCGTAAACAGGAGTTTTTTGATGTATCAGTAGTAAATGGTCAGACAATAATTTCATTAGGTTCTGATGCAGATAAATATGATATAAATGGATTCGTTACAGTATTTGCTCCAGTAAAACCTATTACATATCATAATTATGATGTTTATGATTATTATCAAGGAATACTTATCATTAATGATGATTTATCAGAATTAATTTTAACAGACCGTATAGGACTTTATTTAAATTGTGGATATACAATCCAGCAACATGAAAATATAAGCTCTAAAGAGAACTCATTTATTTCTAGAGCAGGTTTTGCTCCTACAATATATGGAACTTATAAAAATAATCTTATTTCTAATGATAGATTATTTGATAATGATATATGGAAACATACAGATAAAACAAATAGATGTACTTACTATGGAAGTAATTCATGGTTTAAGTATGGTATAGTAGTAAATGCATCTAAGGAAGGGCAGACATTCAATCAAATGATATTTGGTTCATTAATAGCTGTTAGTGATAATACTCCTTTTGATTGGATTGACTATGAAACAGAATTTCAATATTCAAGACATTTTCCTTTTTATGATGAAAATAAGTTTTGGATTACTCCAGAATATAGAGAGAACAAATGGGATTTTACAGTACCTGAATGTTTAGTCTCTAGAGGTGCAGCAGGTTACGATCCAGATTCAAATATGAGAGGAATATGGATGAAAATTTTAATAGTTTATAAGGGAAATCTTCTTAAATTTGTAGGAGATATTGTTAGTAAAAATATAATTTCGAACTCTTAAATTAAAATATTATGGAAATAGATTTAAAAACCGGAATGGGGTTTGCTTCTACATTAACAGGACTAGCTGCTGCGATTCCTTCACCTGCTTCACCTTATTTAAAGATTGCTTCTGTAGGTTTAGGTATAGGTAGTCAACTTGTTAATCCAAATACAGGTACTTCTAATAATGCAAAAGTAGGACTTGGTGGAGATAACAATAAAAACAATCCCGGAGCAGTAGATGTAACTAATCTATATAGACAATCTAATCCTTATGTAGATGCTCCAAAAGGCAATAATAATAATTGGTATGGTGCAAATAATTCTGCTGCAGGATTTCAAGATGTAATGAATAATATTATTCCTTATGGTGGTAATAATACTAATTCAAATAATAATACATTTAGAGATTTAGGTCAATTTGCAGACCCAAACTCTTTAAGGAGAATGCCTACATTAGAAGTTAGTACTATTGACAATCCAAATAATATACCTGGGCCACAAGATATGAATATGGCAATTCCTTCAAGAAATACATTGAATACATTGAATTTGCCAAACTTAATGCAGAGTGGTGTTATTGATCCTAAATTTTATGGTAATACATCTGATGGATATATGCAACAAGGAATGACTGCTCAAAATTCAGTATCAGGTAGAAATCCTAATTCATATTATTTATCACAGAAAACTAATAGTTTAAATCCTAGCAATATTTTTCTTGGAAAAGATTTATTAAATGCAAAGAATGCTAATGTAGAAGACGATCAAGAATTTTTAGATTTAGTAGAAAGAAAAAATAATATAGATAAAAATCTTAAAAAAGTAAATAGATATAACACTATTGTTGGTTTAACATCTGCTGGTATAGGACTTGCTTCAATAATAAATGAATTAAATAAGAAACCATCAACAATGATGAAAGCTCCACAATATCAGACTGTTAATCTTAATGGTAATCAGAGTGCTGCAATAAATTATGCTGAAAACTTAACAAATCAAAGTAAAAATGCTCAATTAAGAACTATGTTAGATATTGGTATTGATCCTATTTTAGCAAATACCATTGTAAACATGTCTGCTAATACACAAATGCTAGGAGCTTATGCTAATGCTGAAAATACTAGACAGCAAATAGAATCACAACAAGCACAAATAAATGCTAGTATTCAAGCACAAGCTAATCAGGCTAAGATGCAAACAGATCAGTTTAACATTCAAAAGCAAATGACAGAAAATCAATTAGCATCAAAAAATATTAGTCAATCACTTATGGCTATTACTGGTTCTATTGCCGGTATAGGAAAAGGTAATTGGGATAATTTTGCTATGAGTGAGTATTTAAAAAATCAATCAATTTAAAAAGTATTAAGATATGGGTTTCTTAAATGGTTTAAGAGGTGGACAATACCTTGGGTTTACAACTCAAAATGTTCCAACAATAGATATATTAAGTACAGCTCCATTATTTCAACGTGCATCCGGTTCTTCTGGTTCATCAGGAAAATCATCTGATATAGACCCTATTGACACATGGGAAGGAGAATCATATAATTGGAATAATGCTATGAATAAAGCTTCTGCTATGCAATCACAAGGTAAGTCTTTAATGCGTAAAGGAGTTATGAATGAAGATCAAGAAATGTTTCAACAAGGTCGATCATTAGTTACTCAGGGTAATTATATGCAGACACAATTAGAATCTAATAGAATATATTTAAAGAATACAAGAGATGCTGAAATAACAAGATTAGGTCAATATGATTCTAATTCAATAGCATGGCAAGAAAGAGAGGGCAATGTAGCTATGCCAGTAGGATTTACTGGAGATGCTAATTCATCTTTATTCGATCCCAATAATTATAGAGGTGGTAAAATGTATAGAGTATCCGATATGGAAGGCTATCATAATCAGTATTCATATGATTTTTCTTATTTAAATGATCAGACTGGACAAATAGATCAAAATGTAGATAGAATAGCTGCCGGTGATAATTCTTATGGTGTCATGAAGGGCACAGATTCTAATAAAGAAATGTTACAATTATTACAAGATGCTAAAACTACTTATCAAGAACAAGGATTCGTTGATTTATCTAGGACAGAGGTTACTACCAATCCTAATCATCCATTATATCAATCTGATATATGGAAAGTAACTTCAAAGAATAATGAAATAGCTGTAGAAACTGCAGCTCTTTTAACTTATAATAACATGTCTAAATCAGGAAGAGAACAACAAAGAGATATGTTAATAGAAACTGTAGGTGAAAATCCAATGATGCTGAATAGTTTGGCTGCAATACCAATGGTAGTAACTGTTAATGATTTAGAAAAAGGAAAGACTGCTGAAGATGCCAAAGCTCTAATAGAAAATAACTTTGCAAAAATGAAAGAGTTTCCTGCATATGAAAATGGAAAATATGAATTACAACCTATAAAAAATCAAGATGGAACAATTGTAGGTTATCAATCTATTTTATATCCTGTAGATCCTACTAATCCTAATGCTAATGAGACATTATTATCATTAGTAACTCCAAATACTGTAGATACGTTTACAGCACAATATGTAGCAAATAAAGCTAATGATCTTAAAGGAGTATATAGCCAAAATCTTATTGATGATGATTTAGATAGGTATTTACTTAAAAAAGGTGCTGATACTAATATTAATATGGGAAATGATTTAGTTGACAAAATGAATACATTATCATTTGCATATGCTGGATTAACAGAAGCATCAGCAAATAATTCTAAGAAAACATTTATAATAAGAAATTCATCAATAAAAGAGCCTAATAGTAATCAATATGCGAATATTAAATTAACACAATTTAATGCAGGAAATGCATATACTACTTCAGGAGATATACCAATACCTAGTAACGGAAATGTATATATGTATGGGTCAAGTGCTATAACTTCAACATATGGTAATGTAGCTAATGTAAAATTAAAAAAAGTTGATGGTACTGCTCAATATATGCCATTATCTGTTAGAGTTACAGATGTGCCTGAATATTTAATGAAGAAATATAATAGCGAAAGATGGAAAGAAGAATTAGGACTATATGAATTGGGATTAGAAAATCTTATTGGTGGTAATTCTACAGCATTCGAACAATTTCTAAAAGATGATAGTAAAATAATATTTTCTGATTATAATGATGCTACTATAAAAATGATTGATGAATCAGGATTGAATGATACTGAAAAAGATTACTTAAAAAATGCAATATTTTATCTAGCTGATGGAAAAGAAAATCATTATAGTAGTGCAGAAATTAGATCAAATATATTAGAAGGTAAAAAACATGATGGTTATAAAATTGATATAACTGATGTTGGGGATAATGTTTTATCATTAGTTGAAGATCTTTTTAATATGGGTGGTTATGTTAGAAAATATAGAGAAGTTAAATCATGGAATGATAAATATGGAGGTGATATCGATATGACTAATAAGTATGTTGTACAAGATTTAAAATACATGACAGATAAAAGTAAAATATTATTAGATGATAATTCTGATGAATGGTATGAAGAGAAAGGATCATATGTTCCATACTTTGGAGGAGTAGGAGAAGTAAATGTTGCTAACAGTTTAGATAATTTTATGAATTTAGAATTTTCTATCGATATAAATCATCCTGGAGCTAATTCAATATTTAAAGATATTCCATATTCAACATTTAGCTTAAATGAATTAACACAATTATTGGAATTTGAAGAAGATAATTATGAAGAATTACAAAAGACATTAGATGATGAAGATTTGAATAGTGGTGAAAAGCTAGATTCTATTTTAGAATATATAATTGATTATGGAGAAAATGTAAGTGAAGAGACAAAACAAGTCACATTGATGATAGATAATCCATTTACTTATATAGGTGAAGGTAGATTTGAATCTAATTCATTATTTAATGCTAGTCCTAGTGAAATAAAAAGTTCTTTAGGAGGTGTTCATAATAAACAGCAAGCAGATATTGCTAAAACATTAGGTTCAATAGATAAATTTCAAGATTTTATAATAACTCAATAAGATATAACTGATGAACGGTACTGTAAATAATCAAAGAAATGATAATGATCCTACAAATGTAGGTGGAAATGGAGGAGCATCTAGTCCATTAGAGGCTAAATTTCAAAGTAATTTCGGAGCTCCTGAAGGATATGCAAATAAGAATGGACAGCAAGTTCCTGTATATGATTTTGAAAGTGTATATAATAGTTCTAAAAGCTTATCAGCTTTAGCATTAAAATCTAATTCTTTTAGTCAAAATGGATATAATCATGAATTTGCATTAATTCCGAAAGAACAATATTATGCTAGAGAATTAGAAAAAAATAGACTTACTGAAGATGATATATATGTTGAATCTCAAATTAAAAAACCATATAGTAATGATTACGAAACAGTAAAAACCATTAAGCCTGAATATAGAGGTATAATGGAAGAAATATATAATGGTTATCAGAATTTAGAAGATGAATATAAATCATTCTATGGTAAAATAAAATTGATGAATGAAGATAAGGATTATCAAAATCAATTAGAATCATTTTATAATCAAAATTTTCTTAATGTTCCTGGATATGGTAAGTTTACTCCTAATACGAAAAATTGGGAAGACGATGGAACTATAGTAAATTATAAAATTAAGCCATTAGAAACTAAAATGTCTGATGGACAGTTGGCTAAACGTAGAGGACAGGTTTATAATAAGCAAACAGGAAATTGGGAAGAATGGAATTGGTGGAATCAAGCAAGTAATAGTGTTGCTGGATTAGTATGGAGTCTTGGAGCATCATTTAAAGCTATTGGTGGAGCAGTTGAATCAATAATACCAGGCAACACTATTGCTGATAAAATATTTAAATATGCATCTCCATCAGGACCTGTGTATTTAGCAGCAGACGCATTATATGGAGAAAGTGGTATTGGTGGTGGATTGCCAGATCCTAAAATATTTAGTATTGAATATGATAAAAGTGGTCCATATATAGTTAAAAGTAATGCTACTGATAGAAGTGTTAATAATCAGCAAATATTATCATTATTTGGACAAGGTTATAAAGATAATTTTCTTGTTTCTTCTTTTGGAAATATAGTAAATGAGTTAGGTCCATCTAGCGTAATGACAGTACAAGGATCAATGGCTCAATGGGGTATGGATTTAGGAGATGTTGTATGGGGAGATATGTTTGGTATAGAACAGGAAAGGTCTTATACTAATGATATGTATTCATATTCTACTGCATTACAGAAAATGGCTATACAAAATTCATATAAACCTTCTGTTAAAGCTATTGAAGATGGACCATTTGGTTCTTTTGAATCATTTGCTGGATTTACTGGCCAAATGATTGGTCAAGCTGTTAAGCAGGTATCGTTAACAGTATTAACTAGAAATGCAACTGTACCTATGCTTATAATTAGTGCAGAGGTAGCATCTAAGGATTATACTACATTAGATGAAATGGGTACTCCACAATCTGTAAAAGTTGCTAGACTTCCTATTATATTTGGAATTACATTTGCTGTAGAAAAGGCTATTGGTCCAAATTTAGAATATTTAAACAAATCGTTGATAAGAACAGCTACATCTAAAGGAATAATAGGTTCTCATATAAATAAAAATATTCAAACAAGAGCATCTAAGTTTTATCAAAGAATATTTACAGGAAATCCAAAGAATGTATTAGAATCTTGGATTGTAATGGGTGGTGAGGAAAGTACTGAGGAAATTATTCAAGGTAGATTAGAAAAGACTACTAATGTTTTTTCTGATATGTGGTTAGATCATTTAAAAGAAACAAAGAAAAATGAAGATAGATGGGCTGCGAATTATTATAATGGATTTTCTCAAACAAAAACTCCAATTAGATTTTATGAAAAGACAGCGAATGAAACATATGGTGATGTATGGAGAGATCATATATTAGATGATTTTGTTATAGAAGCATTAGGTGGATTGATGTCTGGTCCTGGTTTTAGCATTTCTAGAAGAATATATGGATTAAAAAGTTATGCTTCAGACCCAAAATCATCAACATTAAGACATGCAATATTAAATGGTCAAGAAAATGATTTATATAATACTGTAAATCAACTAGAAAAAAAAGGTAGATTTGGAAAATTAGATGAAGATATAAATGGTAATAAAAATAATGGTCAAGATAATTGGGTATCACAAAATAGTTATATTGCAAATTCTGTAAGACAAGACATTCAAGGTAATGTTTTAGCTAGAGATATGTCTTTAAATTCTCAATCAGCACAAGCATTTAACGGTGATTTTGATATTGCTAATAAAGTTGTTGAAATTACTGATCAGATAATAAAAATTAGACAAGGAATAGAAACTCTTAAAGAAGCTCAAACACAAAAAGATGAAACAGGTCAAATAATTGATAATTCTGAAGATATTGAAAAACTTGAAAAATTATTAGAAGAAAAAGTTAAGAGTCTAGATTATTATATTAAACCAGAAGGTAAAACTAATAAAAGTTTAGCGTTTCAAAAAAAGATAGATGGATTTATTGCCACAGAAGTTGTAATTAAAAATTATACAGATCATTTATATGCTAAAAAAACAAATAAGGATTCTAATAAATTAACAAAAGAAGATATAGCTTCGAAAGAATATATGAAAATATTTTTATCAGTTGCAAATAACATTCAAAATTTATCTAGTTATTCAAAAGAATTTATTAAAACTAAAGATGAAAATGTTAAATCTTATAATAATTACTTACAAAAACAACAACAAGCTAAAGGTGAAAATGTTATAGCTATAGCTTCTAATGTTTCTTCAGGACTTGATTTTATTTTAGATAAAATATCTAATAATGAGAGTTTTGATAATAAAGAAGATATAGATAAATTATTATCAGAAACAGCAAATGAAATAAGAAATCTTAATCAAATACATAAAAATTATAGTGTATTAGCTCAAAACGATAAAGATTTAAAACCGGAAGAAGTTAGTCAACAAAAACAATTTGATGATATAATTGCAGAAGTTACTGAAAAGTTAGGAAAAATAAATGAGTTTTTAGGTAGTTCTACAATAGATTCAGAAATGTTGTCATCATTACAAGAAAAAGCTGCTAGTAGTATTAATGCTTATGATAATAATGTTTTAGAATCATCTGATCCAATGCGACAATATGATGAAGATACTTATAATCTTTATGCATCATTAAAAGGAGCTTATGATTTTATGTCTTCTAAGAATCCTGATTTCTCAATAAGTAAAATAAATGAGAGAAAAAGAAATGCTTACAATAAACAAAAAGAAAAAATTAAAAATGAAATAAAAGAAATTGATAATAAAATTAAAAAAGCCAATGATAAGAAAACTAAAGAATCTTTAAACAATGAGAAAAAGGAAAAACAAAATAAATTAAATGATATAAATGAAAATATCGATAATTTAAATATTCAAGAAGAATCTGAAGCTGAAATAATTGCTGAATACTTTTATAATGTAATTCAGGAAATAGATGAAATAGAAAATATTGTAAATAAGGGAATCAAGAATAGCAATGAAAAAGGTGAAGATGTTATAAAGGATATTGAAACTCAAAGGAATTTATTAGGAAGAATGATAGGTTTGGCCAGAATGTATGCTTTTGGTCACAATAAATTTTTCTCAACTAATCCAGAAAGAGGTAAATTATTTGATGATGAAAGACACAATAAATTAGAACTTAATGATTATAATCTTTTAGAAGAAAAGTTTCTTGAGCTTATAGATAAGTTAGACAATGCAAAACAGACCTTAATGAAAGATTTAGGGATAACTGATCATATTGTTACAGAAAGTCTTAATTCAAGGCTTAAATTAGCTTTCTATAGAGATATGTTTACTGGAAAATCAGAAGGAGATCATGTAGCTTTTATTGATAAACTAAAAGATTCAATAAAAAACAAAAAAGATTATCAAGAGCTTTTAGCTTTAATAAATGATATAACTGATTATGGTGAAAAGAAAGATGGAATGAATGTTGGCAAATATGATTTATCTGAATTGGATATTGAAATGCAGGTATATAATGATGGTGAAGAAAATGCTGGTATGCTTTCAGATAAAGGTATAAAGATAACACAAGAGTTAATAACTAAGATAGCAAGAATTGAAGAAATTATAAATAATAATTCTAATGATATTTTCACTAAAGACAATATTGATTTATTTGTTCATAATATAAATGAGATTTTTCATTCATTACATACAGATATAAAAAACGAACTTATTCCTGAATACTATTTAAACCATTTATTAAGAGGATTCTTAGACACTAAAGTTGGTTCTGGATTTGGATATATGCAATCAAAATTCGAAGATGATAAATTAGGTTTAGATCCTATTACGTTATTAAAAACTGCAGTAAAAAGAAGTTTAAGTGGAGAAGTTTCTTTATTAAGTACTAATGAATCTACTACTAGAATGTTTGATAAGTATGGTAATCAGAAATATAATGAGCCATCAATTATAAATAATTTTACATACAAATATGCTATAAATTATTTTGTTGAACTTTCTTCAATGAATTCAATTAAGAAACATAAAAAACATCTAAAATTATTAGATAATGATGTTCCTCCAACATTCGAACAAATGAATTCTATTGCTAGTGTTAGTGCGTTTTTTGGTGGTGGTAATAGAGTATTTCAACAAGTATTAGAATCTGAAAACAAATATTTTATGACAGCAATTGATGGCATAAAAAATCTTCATTCTAGTAAAAGAAAAATGTATAAAGGAAATAAAGCTAGTATTAATAAAAGTGTTAAGAAAGCTTCTAAAAGAATATTTGGAGACTATATTCCTAATGCCACATTTATTACTGGTAAATATGGTTCTGGGAAATCGACTTTAATTCCAGTATTTGTAGAAATGATTGTTAATAATTCTGAACTTCTTAAAAAAGTTAAAGATGGAAAAACAATTGATATTATGATATCTGCAAATACTATAAATCTAATTAATGAGGATTATCAAAGATTAATTGATTATTTTAAAGATAACAATATTAAATTAAATTTTATAAAAGAAAATTCTAGAAATATTCTAAAAGCTAAAAAATCAGCAGACATTGTAATATTAGATGAAGCTACTTTATTAACAGATAGTATGCTTACAGGAAATAGTGGATTGAAAACAATATTTAATAGTACTGAAAAAAATGCTCCTAAATTATTATTACTTGGAGATAATAGTCAAATGTCATCTAGAAAGAGTTTTGCAACATCTCCTGTTAGTAGATGTGTTTATCAAACAATTCCAATTACTACTACATATAGAAGCGGTTTACCAATAACAAATATTATTGCAGATCATTTTGACAAAATCAAAAGAACAAATTCTGAAAGTTTGAATCTATTATTACCTAAGACTAATTTTTCTATTGATGAAAATGGAATTAAGAAAGGTATTGAGTATGCTCCTAAATCAAAATTTGCAGATATAATAGATAAGTTCTTAGCAGATGATGCAGAAAATGTATCTAAAGCTTTAATAGTTCCTGATTTGAATTATATGTTAGAAAACTTAAATGTATTCAAAAAAATACTTATTAAGGATGGAAATAGTTATAAATTAAATCCTAAATATAAAGACTCAGTATTTACTATAATAGATGATTTTGCTTTACCAAAAGGCCCAATAGAGTCTATGCAAGGATTAGATTCAAATCATTTATATATTGCTGTTGATTATAGAGCCATAGGGAATGATGAAAGTGATGATCGAATGTCATTATCACAAATATCTAAAATGATGTATACAGCTATTAGTAGAGTTTCTTATAATGAAGGAAATCAAGCTAATTATGTTTATATGCTTGGAGACCCATCACAAATAGATACCACTAAAAAAGAATATTTAATTCCTTTAGATAAAAAAACAGAAAGAAATGTAGATAATGATAGAGCATTTCTTAGTAAAATATTATCTGGAGATATAAATGTTGATACTGATGAACAAAAAGAAAATGTTAAAGAAGCTAAAAAAAGTTCTGCATCAAAAGGATTAATAAAAAGCAATTCTAATTTAGTTGAACAAGGATTTTTCTTTACAGGTCAAAGTGATAATTCTTATTTTTATACAAGAAGAACAGCATTAGGAAATAATTTAGAAAGAATAGTTCTTGACAAGAATGGAAATATTAAAGCACATACTATAGAATATAACTTTAAGAAAAATGATGAAGAGTTTAAAGTTAACTTATCCTATGAAAATTCTAAACTTAATAGAATAGATATAAAACATGGCGATAAAAAGTTTTATCATTATATAAATAAAAATGATGATGTTGATATTATAGAGAAATCATTAAAAGATGGTTCATTTGATAATGATACTTTAACTTATCTTTTAACATTTTTTGATGGTGTCAAGAATATAAGTTCTATAATAGATGTATTAGCTGATGATGAATTTGCATTTTCAAATAATGCTGTTGAATCTATTCCTTATACTGTTGAAAATGATAGATGGCAAAAAGGATTAACTAATTCTCATATATCAGTATTTGGTAATACGTATGCTGAACAAGCTATTAGCATTATTAAAGAAGATGAAACTATTAGATTAACAGTTTCTTCAGAAAATGTTTTAGATATTAATAAAACTGGCAATATTTCTTATAATAAAAAAACTAAAAAGTTTAGTTTTGAATATGTTAATGATGAAGGAGAACTTAATAATTTGACAATAAATGATGATCAAGCTGTTGATATGCTTACAAATACATTATTTAATAAAAATAGTATTCGTTATCAGAATAGTTTAATTTGGAAAGTAAATAAAGATGTGAGTGAATCTTCTTCGAATTTATTGAATGTTTCATCTAAAAATGAACCAAGTCATACAGATGATGTTGTTAATGAAATTGAAGAATTAAATAGTGTTGTTACTCAAAATTATAATATCATAGTTGGTGATAATATTAATTATAAAAATAATGATTATTCTGTAAAATATATATTTACAAGGAATGGTGAGACATTTATTGAATTAGAAGATGATTCTGGAAATGTTACTGAATATACTTTATCTGAAATTATAAATTTATTTGATAATGTAATAGATGATGAAGATAAACAATATGTGAAGACAGATGATCCAAATAAAGGTAAAAAAGAAAGACATCAAACTACAAGAGTTAAAACTGAATTAATGTATGATGGAGCACAATTACCTGTTTATTTTTATGGTAGAGCTATTTTTGTTACAAGACAAATAAATGATTTAGATCCAGATAAAAGAGAATTTGTATCTTATATTATTCAGAACATAAAACAAATGTTATTGAATGAAGATGCTTTTTATAACAGGAAGGTAAGATTAGTAAAAGGTAGAACATATCTTGATGATAATAATAATAGTATAACTTCTCCTTTAGATATAGAATATGTTGGAGAATATAATTTAACAAATAATGATAAACAAAAATATATAACTAAAGTAGAAAATGTTATTGGAAAAAAATTAAGTGATGTATTTAAAGAAAATGAAATTGACGATATTGTAGATGCAATATTTGAATCAGTAAAAAGTATTTCAATAAGTGAATTTGTTTCAGAATTTATAGATGATACAAATATGTCTATAAAGGAACTTGAAGATATAATTGAAGCTATAGAAGAACAATATGATGATGTTGAAGAATCTGATATAAATATTGATATTATCAAAAAACTATATTCAAAGATAAAAGAGTTTTATGAATCTAATGAACATACTTTAGAATTAGGAAATATATTAGATATAAACATTAAAAAAAATCATTCATTGCAAGATTCTGAAAGCATGGAAGATCTAAATGATTTTATAGTGAATCAAAAGAAAAGAGGGTTCTCATTGGAATTTGTAGGTATTTATTTAAATAACTCTAGAGATAAAATTCAGATAGCATTTAAATCATTATACAGTAAAGGGATTTCATTATTTGCTATGCCAAAAAAAGTATCTAATGGAGATATATGGTCAAGGTATCATAAGATGTTATTAGATGATTTAAGAAATATAAGGGATACAAAATTCAAATCACATGATAATAGAGGTGAAAGACTTACTGCTATGAATAAGTCTTTGCTTTTTCAATTTATTTTAAGTAACAATTACATAATAAATCAAGACGATTATGCTTCTATTAAAAATGCTTTAGGCAAATTTATTGAATTTGAAAATAAAGAGAATAGAATTAGTTTAAAGTTGAATTCAAAGAGTGCTAAATTAAAAGATGAAAGATTTGCATTAGATGAATTAATTAAATATGTAGAAACATTAAAATCTTCAAATCAAATATCTGATTTTAGAGTATATATTCCTAGAGAAAGTAAGAATATAAATGGTGTTACTAGAAATGTTTTTGCTGAAGAAAATTACTCTATGTTTGAAATAAACATAAAAGGAATAAATGCTAAAGGAATGTATCTTGATTTAAATGATTCTTTTTCTAATCAAGAACAACAAAATCATGAAAATCCATTTTTAGGTAGTGGTAAAAGAGGTATGGCTATGGAAGATAAAATGACTGATGAAAACAGACAAGTAGCTATTGATGAATTTGAAGATTATTTTAGAAGAACATTAGGTGATGATTATCAAGATGTATTAAAATTGTTTGGTAAAGAAATAATATTTGGAAGAAGATTATTTGGATATTATCATAATGGTATAATTGGAATAAGAGAGATAGATGGTAAAATAAATGAATTAACTCCAAGACATGAAGTAGGGCATTTAGTTTTTGATAATATGAATTCTCATCAAAGGAACAGAGCTTTATATGCTGGTAGAAAAGCAATGATAAATGATAAGAATCTTAATTTAAGTAAAAATGAAATATTATTACTTACAAATGATGAAGTAGAAGAATGGATTGTTACAGATTACTCAATTAAAGGTAGAGAGGGTATTGATTTAAATAGATCTAATAATATTCTAAATGTAATTAAGAGAGTTATAGGTAAATTATTTAATGTCTTTAATGATTCTTATTTGAACAATTTATATTATGAGATTGAAACCGGTAAATATTCTAATTATAGACGTGGAGGAAGAGATATTGACTCATTGCCTAAATTTATGGAAAAACAAGATTTAAGTGAACAAACTGAAGGTCCAGAATATATGCCTAAGATTTTCAATAAAAAGCATAAAGAAGAAAGAACTAAAATTCTTAAATCTATTGAAAATGATATGTTTATTTATAAGTCCGCTGAAAGAAATATAATGCAGAAGATAATGTATGTTTCTAAGTATTTTAGTAATAGTAATAATGGTATTGTAGAATCGATAGATTTATTAAGAAAATATAGACAAGACGATCAAGAGTGGTTTGAAGAAGTAGCAAATCAGACTGTAGCAGTAAATTTAGTAAGAAAGAAAGTATCAGAATTATTACCAAGTGAAATTTCATTATTGAATGAGAATGATAGAAATATTTTTGTAGATTATGTATCACTTAAACATTATGAACATTTTATACAAGAAATCTTATCTAAAGAATATGGTGGTAATAATTGGCAAAGATTTAGTGAAAAAGCTAAAAGTAGAAGTATAGATCAAAGTATTGGAAGTACATTTGATTATATATTATCATCTATTCCGTATTATGTTAATATAGGAAAGGGTAAATTTGTTGAGAATTCTAATATGTTATCTAATCCAGAAGAACTCAAGAGAATACTTAAAGATCATTCAAAACAAGCTATGGATATTATTAGAGATAAGAATGATCCTAATAATGATAATGAAATAAGAGCTTTCAAAGCTGTTTTATATGATATTGCAAAAGGTGAAAATAGTGATTTAAGAAATGAATATTATAGAAATCATGCATGGTCATTGTATCAATTTTTAGATAATATAGAAACAAGATTGAGAAGATATGAACAAACCATAATGAAGCCTGGGTTTGATGCAAATAGTGCTATTGCTAATACATATATAGACTTAAATGATGTTTTAAATAGGTTTGGTGTTATTATAAAAAGCACATGGACTAAAAAAGGCATTCAATATATTTATAAGAATAAGATGTTAGTAGTAGAAAATCTACATTCTAATAGATTAACAAAATTAAAAGATAAAATAAAAGCTGATGTTATAGCAAAAACAATGAATGGTTCTGTAGTAAGTAAGAATTTGACATTAGCATTACAAGGTGGACTAAAGAATAATAGAGAAATTAAAAGAATATTCAATGTAAATAAAGATGGAATTAGCTATGTTAAAGCAAATGATGATGAAGTAAAAATTATTGAAAACATTAAAGGTAGATATTACTTTACAAATGAAACAAAAAGTTCTGATGGAAATGTGTATGTAAGATTGATGTTTAATGTATTAGGAATTCCTGTAAGATCTTCAAATATTTCTAAATATATAAATAGTCCGAATTCTGATTTTGGTGGAATAATAAGTAGAAGATTAAGAAATTCCTCTGAGAATGTAGAGAAGGGCAAACAAGCTATTGCAGAACTTTTATTTGGTATTATGTCATCTGCTAATCAATGGGCTATGTATAGCTCTAAAATGGATGAAATATTAGATGCTAAGACTGAATATGATGAAGAGAATTCAGAAGATCAGGAACAACTCGAATTATTAGCAGCAGAAGAAGAAAAAATTTATCAAAATTTAATAGATGGTTCTATAGATATTGAGAATCAATTATCTCCTACAGAACTTATTAAATTAAGAGAAAGATACGGAATGACTGGTGAACCAGATTCAGTATTAGCTACAAATAGAAATAATGATGAAGAAGTTGTTGGTGAGAATGTAAGTGATTTAGATTCAGAATTAACTAATGAGAATGAATTGAATTATTATAAACCTTCTGATTTTTATCAATTATATAATATATTAGCTGAATTAGAAATATCAAATGATAATAGATATAATTCTCCATTCATATATGATAAAGCCGGAAATAAAATTCCTTCTAATGGTATGACTAATTTATTGTTATCTATGGCTGAAAATAATTTTAATTTATCTCAACCTGAAATTGATAATTTAAATGATATAGTAGATGATTATTCTTTAGACTACATTAGAGAAGGCAATAATGTAGTATCTGTAAATCCATTAGGAAATATGGAAAAAGGTTTCACTGTAAGTAATTTTAATCCAGTATTTTCATGGACAGAAGAAAGTACAAGTACTGAACCTGAAACTAAAGATTTATTAAGAAGTAATATAGATCACTTTGTATTAAGTGCATTAGAACAGAATGATAAAAAGATTGGTAGTTTATCAATGCAATTATCTGATGTTGGGGATAGGATTGATGTTTATCAATATAATATCAATACA
>CAYUWD010000013.1:0-40879 GCA_964448235.1 uncultured Bacteroidales bacterium
AGAAACAAAATTAAAAAAAATTATGTTTTTACTTGCTTTTTAAGACAGTATCTCAGGTCTATAACCTTTATCTAAAAATATTCGATTAAAGTACCCTTCTGCTGATTTAATGGTCAAATACTCTGATAACGTTTCAGTTTCGTAACCATAATATCCAAGTTCTTTTGCTGCTTGGACTAAGAATGGTAAAATTGGCTCAGCTCCTTCAATTGAGAAGTAACCAGGTCCGGATACCGCGATCAGATGTTGAAACAGCTTGTCATCGGTTTCTTTTTTCTTAGGAATTTTATCTGTATTTCCTACCCATTGCCAGAAAGCAAAAGAATATTCTAAAACGCAATATTCATAAACTTCCTCAATTGGGATTCTAAAACTAAGTTTACTGATGTTTATATATTGCTCAAACATTGGTAGCAATGTTTCTTTTCGTGAAAGGACTTCTTGTTGAAATTTAATAATTCTTTTTCTGTCTTTTTTTGATGCAATATTATTAATGAATGGTTCATGTCTTCCATCTTCTAATGCTGTAGCTACTGGAGCAACATATGCAACTGTAACATCTACATCATTTGGGTAGTACATTTGATAAAGCAAGCATGTCTGTCCCCCTTTACTAATACCAGTACTAGCCCATTTATTTGGGTATAAATCTTTAAAAGCCTCTCTGATTATATGATGATCTGTTGCAGCTAAGCTAGTCGTTAGATAAGACCAGTCCAGATCTATAGGAGCTGATTTTGAAAAGTATCGATGCTCTACACATATTTGATTTGCATCAAGAATATTACTTAGTTCATTAACATAATTCTTAGATTCAGCATAATCCGCACTATATCCTTCTGTAATGAACACAACAGGGGCATTAAAATCTTTATGACTTAGGAAAACTCGTTGATTGAAAGTCCCTGCTTCCGGAATTGAAGGATCTAAATACTGTTCGAAAAGAATAAGGTATTTTTCAGAAAAGAAATCTGTTGTTTTAAGTTCTTTTACAGAAACAACATTAGGTAAAGTTTCCAGTTTTGATAATAATTCAGATGCATGCAAATTTAAATATAAACATCCAAGAAAGATGAAAATAAAAGTAATTGTTAATTTCTTCATATTCAATAATAAGTATTAGTCCTGTATTTAAATTTATTAAGTCTATAAATATATATATAAATGGTGATATTTTAAGTTAAGTTTATAATAATTACAAGTATTTTATACTTTATGAAATTTTTATAAAATAATTTAAGATAAGGATATAGTATTTATCATATATTTTATAATATATACGATTATTATCAAAGAAAAGAATTAGACATATTACGAAAAAAAACGAAAGTGTCAATAATGGCACTTTCGTTTAAATAAATATTTAATAGGTTTATTTTCTAATATCAAGTTCTTTCATGATATGTTGTGCATCATATAATTCGTCAATGACCCAAAGGACATATCTTGAATCTACATTGATTGTACGTTGTAAGTCTGTGCTAAAAATTAAATTACTACATAACCATTCCCAGTTACCATCAAATGCAAGACCAATTAAATGGCCTTCTCCATTGATTATTGGAGATCCTGAGTTTCCACCAGTGATATCATTATCACTAAGGAAGCATACAGGTAAGTTTCCTGTTTCATCTGCATATTTGCCAAACTCTTTATTTAGAATCTTTTCTTTTAATTCAGCAGGCACATTAAATTCACTGTTTGTAGGATCTTCTTTTTCAATTATACCATCAACATAAGTTAAATATTTGTAATGAACGGCATCTTTTGGTTCATAACTTTGAACAGTTCCATAAGTAAGTCTTAATGTTGAGTTCGCATCAGGATAGAATGTTCTGTCTTGTTGAAATTCGCGAAGACCTTCGATAAACAATCTTTCGTTAACTCCAATGTTTTCCATTGCTCCTAAGTATGCCATTTGTACTGTAAACAGATCCCCAAAAACCCCTTGTACATAAGCAAACATAGGATCTTTATCTAGTGCTTTTTTACTAGGTTTTGCAAAGAATTCATCCATTCTTTCTTTATTAGTAAAAATAGATTTTGTAAAAACAGCATCTGCAAATTTTTCAATAGAAGCAATTTCTGTTTTTCCTTTAAAATTTTTGAAAATATAATCATTAAAAACAGCATTACGTTTTTCTATAGGAACTTCATTAATATAGAATTTTAGAAGTTCAGTAAATACTTTTTTGTCTGTTTCAGGATAATATTTTTTAAACATTTCTTCTGATTCTGGTTTTAGATTTTCAATGGACATATTGATTGCATCTGCATTTCCTTTTGGATCTTCAAGCAAATTTTGAAGGCTCATAAAAGATTGTACATTCATAACATGTTCGCCTGCTTGAAGTAATCCTAACGAAAGATAGATTATGTCGTTTGTTGCAGGACCAAAAGCTTCGTAGCTTTCTTTAAGACTAGGTAATACGTTCCCATATTTTTCTTTTCTTGCCTCATCGCTATTTACCCATTTTTGAAAATCTTCTTCTAGTTTTTGTTTTTGAGCAATTGCGTCAGTGTTTTTTAATGTTAAGGCTTCACCATCAAATAATTTCCATCCATTTGCATTAGATGCATAACTATCAGCATATGCTAAGTGTAATTCTTCACTAGATTCCATTTCTTTTTTTAAGGTAGTTAATTGTACATTAAGTAAGTTTACAACAGTAGGATTAAAGAAATCTCTTTTGTATATCATTCCATATGAACTTAGATATCTTTCTGTTTGACCAGGGTATCCCATAATCATTGTAAAATCGCCTTCTTTAACACCTTTTATAGAAATTGGTAAGGAGTGCAAAGGAACATAAGGAATATTCTCTTCGTTATATCCTTCTGTTGGTTTACCGTCGGGAGACATATAAACCCTAAAAATTGAGAAATCTCCTGTATGACGAGGCCACATCCAGTTGTCTGTGTCTCCACCAAATTTACCAATTGCAGAAGGAGGGGCTCCTACAAATCTAACGTCACCAAAAGCTTCATATATAAATAGATAATATTCTCCTCCTTGATACATTTCAGAAACACTTGCTTCGTAGTGAGATCCTTCTGTAGCTTCAGAAACAATTTCATCAATAGCATTCTTAACTAATTTTTCACGTTCTGATTCACTAGTTTCATCAGTTACTTCTTTTAATACTCTTTCTGTAACATCATCTATTCTTACAACACGAGTTACTCTGATTCCAGGAACAGAAATTTCTTCTTGAAGGCTTGTTGACCAATATCCATCATCAAGATAATTGTGTTCTGTTGTACTCAATTTGGTTATGGCTTCGTAACCACAATGATGATTAGTAAATAATAATCCTTGTTTGCTTACTATTTCGCCAGTACAAAACCCCATACCATCTTCGGTTTGAAGTTGAAAAATGGCATCTTTTAAACTAGAGTTATTTATACTGTATATTTCTTCAGCAGTTAATTTACAGCCAAGTTTTTGCATATCAGAATAATTGAGTTGAGCAATTTTGCTTGGAATCCACATTCCTTCGTCAGGAGTTGCATACATTCCAGCAAAGAATAATATGCTAACAAATAATAAGATTATTTTTTTCATAGTAAAATTTTGTTAAATTTATTTAATTACAAAAATGCAAAAAATTCTTGATTTTCTTTATGTCAATTTCTTAAAATAATCTTAATGATTATTATTTCTTAATAAAAGAAGTCTGAAAATATATCTCCTTATCATAAATCTGAACAATATAATGTCCTGATTGTAAGTTGGAGACATTTATTTTTTTAGATATATTTTCGCTATTTATAAAAATATTTTTATCTAGAATGATTTGACCTTTATTATTAATTATTTTTAATGATGCTTTGCATTTTCTTTTATTGCAAGGGAAGTTTATTTGTATTTCATTATTTGCAGGATTTGGGTAAATGTCACAGAATAATGAACTTGTATTTAAATCATTTATTTTATTTGTTATTAGATGAATAGAAAATATTGATGGGTTGTATGATAAGAATTTTTCGTTTGAAATCCATAAATTATCTTTTGCATTAAAAACAATACCTTCTGTTTGACATCCATTAAGATTTAGTTCTTTTCTAAACACTGTACCCGAAAAGAAATTATCATTTTCAAAATCAGATAATAAAATAAATATTGATGGAGCCGGAATGCCATATACATAACCAATTAAGGCTATTGTGTTGGTTTTAGGACAGTAATCTGCACCACACACTAGTCCATTAGAAATTAATGTGTCTTTTAAATTTGCAGTATAGGAACCGGGCTCTTTTGGTAAAGCATACAGGTATGTCTTTTTATCAATCCAATTTTTCGAAAACAAATATAAACTGTCTTCAAAAGCAATCATTGCTTCACAATCAAAATTTGTATTATTCCTATGCGTAAAAACAGCAGAATAAATACTCGGATCATATGTGAAATATATTGTTTCACTATTTATATTATCAAGTTCGGGATTTGAAAGATCGGCTAAATTAATTCTATATATTTTTAAATCATCACGAGCTCCCGAATTATTGCCAAAATCACCAATGTAAGCAAAAGAATCGTCTAGACAGATATCTTCCCAATCAATATTAGTCGCATTATTAATTACAACAGATCTTATTATGTTACCATTAGTTGTGTCAATACTATATAATATTGGTTCTCCACCAGAGTCATTGTGTGTCCATAATTCATTATTGTGTATGATAAGACCACTAGTTTCTTCGGTTGTACTATTAATTTGTGTTATTAAAATAGGATCTTCTATTTGAGCAAATGTACTTATAGATAGAAGTATAAAAATAATAAGAGTTAAATTATTCTTCATCTTTATCATTAAAGTCTTTCATGTATTCCTCGGCTTTTTCGACCATGTTTTTTGATCCAGTAAAGAAAGATACTCTTTGATGTATGTCTGTTGGTTTTATATCAAGAGTTCGATTTCCATAGCCATCTGTTGCCATCCCGCCTGCTTGTTCTGCTAAAAATGCAATTGGGTTACATTCGTATAGTAATCTTAATTTCCCATTTGGGGCAGAGGCTGTTTTTGGATAAATGTAAATTCCCCCTTTTAATAGGTTTCTATGAAAATCTGCTACAAGAGAACCAATATATCTTGATGTATAAGGTCTATTTGTACTAGGATCATTTTCTTGACAGTATTTTAAATATTTCTTGACTCCTAAAGGAAATTTTGTGTAGTTTCCTTCGTTTATTGAGTATATTTTACCGGATTTTGGAGTAACCATATAGTAATGTGACATACAAAATTCTCCAATTGATGGTTCATATGTAAATCCTGTTGTTCCAAGACCTGTCGTATAAACAAGCATTGTAGATGATCCATATATAATATATCCGGCTGCTATTTGCTTGCTTCCTGGTTGAAGAAAATCTTCTACTGTTACTTTTTGTCCATGAGGCGAAATTCTGCGATAAACAGAAAAAATTGTTCCTACAGATACATTTACATCAATATTTGATGAACCATCTAAAGGATCAATACAAATTACGTAATTGCCGTCTAATGATAAATCATCATCAAAAATAATAATCTCATCATTTTCTTCAGATGCAATTCCACAAACAATTCCTGATGCTTGTAATGCTTTGATAAATATTTCATCTGCATAAGCATCTAATTTTTGCTGTGTTTCACCTTGTACATTTACAATATTTGTTTCTCCAATAATACTAGCTTCCAAACCAGCTTTGTTGACTTTATTATTAACAATCTTTGCAGCTAATCCAATATGGCTTAATAAACGCGATAATTCTCCTTTTGCATAAGGAAATGCAGATTGTTTTTGGATGATTACTTCATTTAATGTTAAGATTCTAGTTGTGGACATAATTTTGTTTTTTTTCTCTGCTAAATTACTACTTTATTTTTTTTAAACATTATTTTTTTTAATTTTACTTTAATTAAATATTAAATAACATGAAAACTATGAAAAAGAAACTATTTATTTTTACTTTTATTTTTGTAATATCTATACTATTTATTAGTTGTATTATTAAACAAGAAATATATTTTAATAAAGATTTTTCTGGAACTTATAAATATTCATATGATTTTACAGAGTATGTTAGTTACATGCAGGGTGAAGAAGATAACGATTCATTATCGATGAAAAACGAAGATTTTGATGAATATTTAAATACAGTAGTTAGTGAATTAAAAAGAATTGAAGGGATAAATGATGTAAAGTATCTAAACGATGCTGATAATGGCTTGGTGTATTTTTC
This sequence comes from uncultured Bacteroidales bacterium, assembly GCA_964448235.1. Taxonomy (GTDB): domain Bacteria; phylum Bacteroidota; class Bacteroidia; order Bacteroidales; family ML635J-15; genus Bact-19. The sequence goes on from CAYUWD010000013.1 coordinate 6,227, forward strand.
ATATAATTTTGATAATGTAAGTGCTCTGAATAAAGGTCTTGCATATTCATCTTTTATGGATCAAGAACCATTGGAAAACCCTCCTTATTTTGTGCAAAAAGGGAAAAAAATATCATATATTAGACATGCAACCCCATTGGAAGATAAAATTGAAACAGAAGAAGAAGATATGGATTATATGAATGAAATGTTTGCTTGGGAATATACTATAGAATTTGAAAGAAATGTAAAAAAATATGATGTTCAAAAAGATTCTGCAGTGACCGTTTCTAGTAACAAAAATAAATTTACAGAAAAAGGGAATATCTTTGACATGATAGAGAAAGAAACAATTTGGGTATTTAAAACAAAATAAACATTTTTTGTAAAACTATTATTTTAATTTTCAATAGCTTAATTTATTTCCCCCAACGAGGGATGTCTTGTTTGACGTTTAACAAATCAATTATTTTGTAAATTATTGTATGACACGCTTCTGTAATATTTTGTGGGTTTAAATAAAATGATGGAGAAGCTGGCAATATGATTCCTCCTGCTAAGGTTAATATTTCCATATTTTTAATGTGAATTAAATTTAATGGAGTTTCGCGAGTAACAAGTATAAGTTTCTTTTTTTCTTTTAATATTACATCTGCAGTTCTACAAATTAGACTTTCAGATGTTCCATGTGCTATCCTACCAAGAGTTCCCATGCTGCATGGGATTATAATCATTGTGTCAGTAACAGATGAGCCGGATGCAAAAGGAGCATTGAAATCATTGTTATTATAAATTTTATATGGGATCTTTTTTATAAAATCATTTCCTATTTCATGTTGTGTTACATCATTTCCTGTTTTAGAAAAAACAACACTTATATTAAAGTTGTTATTTACATTTAAAAATTGAAAATATTCGATAAGTAATTTAGCATATATTATTCCGGAAGCACCTGTAATTCCAATTACAATATTTTTAATTTGTTTAAAATTCATATTTGATACTAAAACTTTGATTGTGATTGTACTGACCTCTATTAAACCAATAGACTTGACCTCCTGGATGTTCTCGGATAGGAATAAAAATAAAAGTGTAAGAAAATCTCCAACAAACAAACATGTGTTCATTTAGTCTATAATTTAAACCGATATGATTAGCAATCTCATAATTATTAAAGACTTTAGCTAATGGATCAATACTACCATTTATTTCTTCTTTACTTTTAATCAAATATGAATAAGAAAAGCCAAAGTCAAATTTTAAATCACTCTTAATATTATAATTAAATAGTCCGGGAATTCCAACTTGATTAATGTTTTTGGAAAATAAAATGGGTAATTCTATATAATCGAGGCTTAAATTGTATAGACGAATTATTTCGTGATATTCATTTTTTTGAGCTTCACGACTTCCTTTGCGTTTATATTCAAGTCCGGCATAAAGTCCCCAATTTTCATTAAATGTATTTCTGACAAATATACCTCCTAGAGGGGCTATTTTATGATATCCTCCATAGTTATCTCCATCTATCTGAGAGATTATTGTTCCAATATTGATGCCACCATAAAAAGATTGTGAAAATACATTTAATGATATAACAGTAAGAGTTAATATTGTAAATATTTTAGTCATTTAAATGAAATTGTTCAGCTTGAAGAATTTCTTCGGTATCAGTGTCGTAAACAAAAGCTACAATAAGACAATTTTCTATAATCCAATCTATGCCAATTTTTGTAGAGTAAGATTTGTTTATAACAATATCTCCAATGTTTGAATTTGATGTGTTTTCTTTTATTGGTTCTCCGAATGGTCCGTTCATTCCTACTCGAAGTACATGATTGTGCTCATATCCCTCTATATCATCCGGATCTTTACCATAATATTTTTGCCATTGTAAAATATGATCTTCAAGGACAAAAACAGTTAAAGATAATTGTCTATTATTTGCAATATTGGTAATTATATCAACAGAACAATTAATTGTACTATCAAGGTTGTTATAATTTCCATCAATAGTGATTAGGAATTCGGGGTATAATGAAATATATTCTACAACATTTGCTCCCCAAAGACTAGGTGTTGTAAAATCAGTTGCAGAATAAGAGTTTACCATGCCTGTAGGTAAATAAAGTTCTCCATAATAACCGAATGAGTAATCTCTTCCTCCGAGATAATCACCCACGTCAGTTCTAAAGTCATAATAATATGCTTGTGTGGTGTCATCTGTTGCTGGTTTAGCATATGATGTTGCATGTATAGCTATTGGTATAATGGCATCGCCGTAGGTATCTATTAGGCCATTTATTGTTTCGTGTGCATTTGGGCAATTTCCACATCTTTGTCCTGTGAAGTCAAATATTACAGATTTTCGACCATTCCACACAATAATATCATCTTTAATATATGGCTCCTCAAGTTTATCGCATGCTTGCATAATACTTAAGCCTATTATTGCAGTTATAATTATATATTTTGTTTTCATCATTTTAATTTTTAAAAAGTACTTGAAATTGATAATGAAAATCCGTTTGATGCTGGAACATTTCTGCAAACTCCACCAATACACATAACCCCTTCACGTTGTTTTCCATAAGTTAGTTGAATTCTGTTACCTCCACTTACGTGACCAAAACCGACACTCATATAATGAGGTCTGTCATTTTCATCAGGATTTCCATAATTCCAATTATCAAAAACAGTAAAAAACCATTTTGGTATTGTAAGTTCAATTAAACCAAGACCCCAATTTCCTTCATCTTGATCGGTAAACATCCCTTGAAATTCAGTCCTTATGGCAATGCCCCGTTTTATTTTATAAGTCATATCCACTATTCCAATATTTGCATAAACGTCATCATGACCTGAAACACCTCTAAGAACATTGTAGTTATATAATAAATTAATATACGAAAAGTTTGTGTAGAATTTCTTGTTCCATTTGCGAGAAATTTCAATAGTCATATCTTGATAAAAAAGATCTTCTCCAATAGAAAATAAATCAGTGTCATAACCTATGGTTCCAGGTGATGATATTGGAATAGTGTCAGAAAATCGTGTTCTGTCAATATCATGCACTCTTGAATAGTATAATGAAATTGTTGTTCCATATTTGCCACCAATAAGAGATTTTTTAGGGATTTTATAAAACACATTTGCTTTTACACCCCATTCGCCAACAGGTTGACTTGCATAAGGGTAAAATGCTGGGAGGGTATAGGTGTGATTTTTAGAAATTTCAGGCATTAAATTAATTGTTAAATCAGACAGCGTTGCATTTCTATCAGATCTAAATAGCATGTTGTCAACCCATTTTGTTCCAAGAATAACTCCAAATCCTTTTTGTGAATAAGTTGCATTTACAAGAAATGCTTGTCCCGGCTTATAAATGTAATTATTTTCTGGTGAAGGGTCATTGATTTTATATGCATATTCTGAAGATACATTAAAACCTTTATAAGACATATTTATTCGACCAGCTCCAGAACCAACATTTTGTGGTAAATAATAAATAGGATTTTCTTCTTCCTGAAATTTACTAACAAAACTACCTCCTAACGAAAATCTAAATTTGCTTTCTGCAAGTAACGAAATTAAATCATTAAATTGAATTTCACCATCTATTCCTCTTATTATTCCTGGTCCGTAATCCCAATAGTACCTTTGTTTACCAATAATGCCTTTTAAATAAACTCCTGATGCAATAGTGTATTTTACTCTAAAACCCATCATGGCATTGTCTACACCTAGCGTTTTTTCTTCATAAGATCTAAATATTAACCCATTCCCAAATTGTTCATAATAATTACCAATAGTGATTTCAAGATTGTCATTTGTAAACATTGCCCACTTAATTGGTATTCCAACGCCATCATTTATACCACCCATATTAGGATATCCTAATAATGAGTTAAGATACCCTTCGTACCTAAACCCTGCTGAAAAGTTTTCCTGAGTATATGCAAAATTTGCCCAAGAATTTACTAAAACATTTTCGTCAACAGCAACGGCACCTATTTCAGTATCTTCTATATAATATTGAATATCGCTTTGAAAATTTCCATTTATATGACCTCCATTATTCTCTTGTGCATATAAAGAGAATATCCCTAAGCTAAATAGGCTCAGGAAAAGAATAATAATTTTCCTCATGTCTGAATTTTCTATTATTTTCTATTGCTCGCTATATTTTTTTATGTTTTCGAAAGTCTGTTCTTCATCACCTTCAAGATATGATGTATGTTGCCATACAACTTTTCCATTTCCATCTAAAAGAAAAGTATGTGGAACATTTCCAACATTCATAGCTCTTTTAAAATCTTCGTTTGCATCTAAATAAACATCAAATTCCCAACCTCTGGTGTTTACAAAAGGTGCAACGTTGTTAGTACTACGAGCGTTATCTGTAGAAATTGCAATGATTTTAACTCCGGTTTCATCTGCCCAATCTTCATACTCATCGTTGAAAGCACTAAGTTCTTTAATACAAGGTTTACACCAAGTAGCAAAAAAACTAACTAATACAGGGTTTCCATCATTTTTTACAATGGATTTTGTGTTTACCGTTTTTCCCTGCAAATCTTTAATTTGAACTTGGGGTATTTCTTGTGCATAGAAACTATTAGTGAAAATTGCAATTGCAATAAAAAGTATAAAAATAATTTTTTTCATAAATACAAAATTAATAATTTGCCATAAAAATAGTTAAAATATTGATTTTAGAGCAACAATTAGACCAAATATTATGTAGTATTATTATGTTTCATGAAGGATTAACGTTTTTTGCAAAATTATTTAATTATTCATTTCTATTCTTGCAAACATACAATAAGGTACTATAATATATATATATATGCATTTGTTAAGAAATGTAAAGAAAACAGCACGTTTTATAAATAAAATATAATTGTATAATTTAGTCTTTATTATTGATTTCTTTGTATGAATATGTGTTTTTTTTTAAAAGTTGATATATAATTACATATATTGCATAAAATATTAAATAGAAATTGTATGAAAAAGTTTTACTTGATTTTATTTGCCTTATTATTGATAGGATTTGTTAATGCGCAAGAAACAACCAAAAATAATTTCTCTTCTAAATATGGGAATAATGGAGTAGATTTAAATCCGGAATTCGTTTCTAAAAATGTTGTGTCTACGGAAGAATATTCAGATGTAGTAAAACACAGAAACACAAAAACTATTCAAAGACGTGTTTTACATGAAGTATTTACAAGTTCAACATGTGGGTATTGTCCTCCGGCCAATTCAAATATTGATGATATTGTTTTAAGTCCATCAAATTATGATGATTGTACTTTGATAAAATATCAAGTCCATTGGCCTGGAGCTGGAGATCCATATCAAACATCGATGGCTGCTGCAAGAGTAAATTATTATGGAGTTAGTGGAGTGCCTGCATTTTTTGTAGATGCAAATGATGATGTAGGAGGAACATCTTATTCTCAGTCTCATCTTAATAGTCATCTTGAAGAACCTGCGTATTTTAGTATAGAAGGAGAACATACGATTGTTGGTAATCAAGTAGAAGTAGAAGTGACGATTGTTCCTGAAATTGATTTTATAGGAATTTGTCATGTTGTTGTTGTTGAAAAAGAAACAACGGGTAATGTAGGATCAAACGGTGAAACAGAATTTCATTATGTTGCAATGGCAATGTTACCATCATCTTCAGGTACAGCTGTAAATCTTACAGCAGGTGAGGAATACTCCTATACTGTTTCTAAAGATATGTCAAGTACTTTTGTTGAAGAAATGTATGATCTTGAAGTAGTGATGTTTTTACAAGCTGTTTCGACAAAAGAGGTTATGCAATCAAACTATTCTGTGTTAAATAATGTTGGGAGTGATCTTATTGTTACAGAGACAAATGTTGTAGCAGATATAACCAATTGTGTATATTCTGATGTTTCTGAAATTACTGTTGATTTATATAATTATGGAGTTAATGATATAACTGAGTTTGACATTTTTTATATTATTGATGAAGGAGTTCCTGTAGAAGAAAATGTAGTTCATATAATACCTGCTGGAGAAACTTATACATATACTTTTGAAACACTTGCTGATTTATCAGAATTAGGGATACACAATATTGATGTTGAAGTAAGTTATACTGATGACGTGTTTATAGAAAACAATACTGCTTCAACGGTTGTAATATCAGGGGATGATTTAATAACTATTTATATTGATTTTGATAATTATCCAGCCGAAACATCTTGGGATTTAGTAGATCAAATTTCCGGGGAAACTGTTGCAGAAGGCTCTGGTTATACAAGCTCTGTTCCAATTACTGTAGATGTTTGTGCTTTATCGGATGTTTGTTATACTTTTACTATTTATGATGCGTATGGCGATGGTATTTGTTGCTCATATGGAAGTGGTGAGTATTCAGTTACTAGAGGTGGTGAAGAGCTCGCTTCCGGTGGTAGTTTTGGCTCTTCTCAATCTAGAAATATTGGAGTTGTTTTAGACGTTGAATTGGAAGATATTTTTGTTTGTCCAGGTGAAGAAATTACATTTTTACCTGCCGGAATCGGGGAATATGATACAGAAGCATCAATAATAGACAATAATACTCCCGCAACTACTACAGTTAACTATATTATTGCTGAAGGAAATGTTTGTGAGTTGAATGAGAGTTTTGATGTAACTGTCTATAGTGATGTTTTGGACATTGCATCTGATGATATAGAAATTTGTGCTGGTGAAGAAATTATTTATCCTGATGGATATGGTGTATTTACTCCAGCCACTATTAGTAATACTGATGTAGGAATAACAAATGTAGATTATTTACAAAATGGGGGCTCTACTTGTGAGTTAAGTACAAGCTTTGATGTAATTGTAAATAATAATGATATTGATATTGAATTAGAAGATATTGTTATTTGTCCTGGAGAAGTTATTGAATATATTAGTGGAGGTGTTGGGAGTTTTGATATTGATGCAATATCAATAGATAATATAACACCAGATACAACTGTCGTTTCATATACTGTTGCTGCAGGTTCGCTTCAGTGTGAAGTTACAGAAGAATTTAATGTTATAGTTGTTGATGCTAATATTGACATTATTCTCGAAGATATTACGATTTGTGCAGGAGAAGAAATTTTCTTTCCTGAAGGATTAGGAACTTTTGATCCTGCATCAGTTAGTAATGCTGAAGTTGGTGTGACAACTGTTACATATACTGTTAATTCAGGGATGTCATGTGAGCTTAGTGAAATATTTGATGTGACAGTAAAGAGTACTGAGCTTGATGTTGTATTGGAAGATATCGTATTATGTCCTGGAGACATTGTCGAATATATTGATGGAGCAACTGGTGATTTTGATATTGAAGCATCTGCGATTGATAATATTACTCCGGATACAACCTTAGTTACATATACTCTTCCTGAGGGAGCTTTGCAATGTGAAGAAATAGGATCGTTTAATGTAATTATTATTGATCCAAGTATGGATATTATTGTTGATGATATTGCTGTTTGTCTTGGAGAAACATTTACGTTTCCTGAAGGAGAAGGGGTATATAATCCAACAACAGTTAGTGATACAGAAGTTGGAACAACTACTGTAACCTATACAATTAATACAGGAATGTCATGTGAATCTAGTGTGAGTTTTGATGTTTTTGTTAAAGAAGTTGAGCTTGATGTGGTATTAGAAGATATTATTCTATGTCCTGATGAAACAGTTGAATATGTTGTTGGAGCAACGGGCAATTTTGATATTGAAGCATCTGCCATTGATAATGTAACTCCAGACACAACATTGGTAATATACACTCTTCCTGACGGGCCATTGCAATGTGAAGCATCTGGAACATTTAATGTCATTATTGTTGATGCAACAATGGATATTAATAGTGAAGATATTCATGTTTGTTTGGGAGAAGAAATAAATCTGCCTGAAGGTTCAGGAACTTTCACCCCTAATACTGTTAGTAATTCTGAAGAAGGTATAACTGCCGTATCCTATACTCTAAATGAAGGAATGTCGTGTGAAGAGACTGTCTCATTTGATGTAAATGTTCATGCAATTCCTGTAGCTGAAATTACTTTAGGTAGTGGGTTTGAGTTGTCAACTACATCAACAGAAAATGTTCAATGGTATTTTGCTGATGAAGAAATTGTTGGAGAAACAGGTCTTACATATGTATGTGTTGAAGATGGTAGTTATTATGCTATTATATCAACAGAGTATTGTTCTAATCAGTCAAATATTATTGATGTATCTGGTACATTTGTGGAGTTTGCAAAATTTGTAGGATTAAATGTTTATCCAAATCCGGCAAATGACAAATTGTTTATTGAATTTGATAATTATTTGAAATTATTTGTTAAAGTAATGGATTGTACTGGGAAAGTAATTGTTAATCAAAATGTTGTTTCTGGTGAATTTATTGATGTTTCGCATTTAGTTTCTGGTGTTTACTTTGTTGACATAAAAAATAAGAAAAATGAGGGTGGTGTTTATAAAATCATCATTGAATAAATAATTATGATGTTCTTTGCAAATTTTTCGTTAAATTTGCAAAGAACCTTTAAAAATGTTTAAATATGAAAAAAGTTTTATTTCTCTTAACATTTATTGTTTTTGCTATTACAATATCTTTTTCTCAATCATTTGAAGTTTATGATGGACATGATGAACTGATAAATGGAGAAACTCTTACAATGCCAATTATGGTAAACGAGGATATAGAGTTTAATATAAAAGTGAAAAATACTTCTGGAAGTCAAATTTCAGCTAAAATTTCTCAATCTCTTCAAACTACTATGATTGATGGGTCAGAACACTTTTTTTGTACTCCGGCAACAATAAATTCTCCTGATGGTTCATGTGGAAGTATTTGGGGTACATCAACTCAAACATTTGTTTTAGATATAGATGAAACATCAGATTATGGGCATATTACATTCGATCAAGGACCAAATCCAGGGATTACTACTATACAATATAAAGTATATGACGTTAATAATGAATCGGATTTTGTAATTTTTACAATTACATTTTCTACTTCTACATTGGTAGATTTTGAAGAAGTTAATAATTTTTCGGTTTATCCAAATCCTACTGTAAATTCATTTACTGTTTCAAATAATTATGGGGCAAACTCATATGTTGAAATATATAATATCTTAGGAATGCAAGTTAGTAGAGTAGATTTTGCAAATACCGGACTAACTGAGATAGACTGTAGTAATTGGGAAAAAGGTTATTATTTCTGTCGACTTTACAATAATGGTAAAATCGAAAAAACAATTAAAATGACAATTACTCATTAGAGGAAATAAAATTTCTTATTATATTTAATCCCAGAAATAATCTGGGATTTTTTATGGCAGAACACAATAAACTTGGTGAAAAAGGCGAAGATATTGCATGTCAATATCTTGTTTCTCAATCATATAAAATACTGGAACGACATTGGCGGTTTAAACATAAAGAAATTGATATTATAGCTATGTCTGATGATGTTTTGATATTTGTTGAGGTGAAATCCAGAACTAGTGACTATTGGGGAAATCCTGAAGAGTTTGTTACGAAAACAAAACAAAGATTTTTAATAGCAGCAGCAGAAAACTATATTTTTGAAAAGGATTTTGATGGTGAATCAAGATTTGATATTATATCTATTTTATTTCATGAAAATGATTATAGTATTGACCATATAAAAGAAGCATTTTATCCATAATATGATTAATATAAAAGACATAAATCTAGCAGCAGAGAGAATTAAAGGATATGCTCATATTACGCCTATATTGTCATCTATTAGATTAAATAGGATGTTTGGTTGTAATTTGTATTTTAAATGTGAGAATTTTCAGAAAGTTGGAGCTTTTAAGTTTAGAGGGGCTTTGAATGCAGTGAGTTTATTAAGTGATGAGGAAAGACAAAAAGGTGTTGTAACTCATTCAAGCGGAAATCATGCGCAAGCTCTATCTTTAGCAGCCTCAATATTTGGAATTCCTGCTTACATAGTTATGCCAGATAATGCTCCAAAAGTTAAAGTTGATGCCGTAAAAGAGTATGGAGGGAAAATTACCTTTTGTAAACCTGTTTTAGAGGCAAGAGAATCTGCTGCGAATAAAATAATTAAAGATTTAGGAGCAAGGTTTATTCATCCTTATGATAATTATAATATAATAGCTGGACAAGGAACTTGTGGGAGAGAATTTATTGAGCAATTAGATCTAGAGCCGGATATAGTTATGGCTCCCATTGGTGGTGGTGGATTATTGTCTGGGACAGCAATTAGTGTAAAAACACTTACAAAAAACACAAAAGTATTCGGAGCAGAACCTGAAATGGCAGATGATGCATACAGGTCATTTAAAGCTGGCAAAATAATCCCACAAACGAATCCTCAAACCATTGCTGATGGCTTACTAACTTCAGTAGGAGAAAGGAATTTTGAGATATTATTGAAGAATCTTGATAAAATACTTTTATGCTCAGAAAAAAGTATTTTGACTGCGACGAAACTTATCTTTGAAAATCTTAAAATAGTAGTTGAACCTTCAGCTGCAGTTAGTCTTGCATGTGTTATAGATAATTCACAAATATTTCATAATAAAACTGTAGGCTTAGTCTTAAGTGGAGGTAATATTGATATTAAAAACTTTAGGTGGGATTAGTGATTTATTATTGATAAACCTTATTGCTTTATTTTACTCCTGGGTTAGGATTATTGTAAAGTATGTTTGGCCAGTCAGCATATCCAACAGTTTTCCATTGATCTAAAAATATTCCTGTCCAATCTGAAGAAGCAGGAGAAGTTAATGATTCATCACCATTTGTATCCCCTAATAATTCGTCGTCTTTAAGAGAGGTATAAAAAATTCCAGAGCCATTATAGTTACTTAAAGAACTTTCGCCACTTACAAGAGTTAAACTAGCATCTTCAATAAATTTAAGTATTACATTATTACCTAATGTAAGAACATAGCCAGAATTTACATTCATATTGTCAGAAGTAATTACATATGGAACATCAGTTTCTTCCCAACTAGTGTTTTTACCAATATCTCCAGAAATAAAAATTCCATTGTACGTGTTTGTGTTACCACTATATGAAAAAGTATTAGAATTATCTGTATTAATTTCGGCAGCTAATGTGAGAGGCAACACATTATTGTAAAATGTACAATTAGTAATAACAGTATTATTGCTTGCTTGTTTTGCATTGATTACTCCAACATAAAAGTTTCCATCAATACCGCCTCCATTATAAGCAAATGTACACTTATCAATAGTAGCTTCCGCTCCACTTGAAAGATTTAATGTTGGTGCAGGGTTTGTGCCGTTTCCACCATATAAAAAGTTACAACAAATAAATTGAGATCCGCTTTCGCCATTTAAATCTATATTTTCCCAATCGCCAACTGCCGGTATTGTAGAGCCTCCATCCTGATTTGTATCACCACCATAGTTGTCATCTTTATATGAAGTAAAGATAATAGGATTTGTGTTTGTTCCATTAGCCAAAATTTTACCTCCTTCAAGAAGAGATATGTTTTTGTACGCAGGAGGAAATTTGATTATAGTTCCTGCTTCTATTGTTAAAGTACTAAAAATCCCAAAATCAGACATTTTGATAACATAAATATTATCTGATGTCCATGTTGTTGGTTCAGTTATATCCGAAGACACTTCAACAATATTTTCTGTTATTGGAGGGTCAACAGGATCACATGAAGTAAAAAACATTGCTAAACTAATTATACCTATTATTAATGTTATAAATAAATAATTTTTCATAATTTTTCATTTAAAATTTACGTAAAGTACATTTTACAAATATAATGCCTTAAATCATATGTTTAAAAAAAACAATAAAGATTATCTAAAAATTCTCAAATAAATGAAATAATCCTAAAATAGGAATAAATATTAACAGAAAATAATATATGGATGGATATTCAAATGTTATTTTTGAAAAAATCAGTAAGAAAAATAGTTATTAACAGCATGAAAAGGTGTTGAAAATAGAAATTAATAAAAAAAAATACGACAAGTATTGTTAATAAAAAAAAAAAATCTACCTTTGCAGTCCAAAATTTTATTAAGTCGAAATTTAAATTATTTAGGTTTTATGCCAACGATACAACAATTAGTAAGAAAAGGTAGGAATGTTACTTTAGATAAAAGTAAGTCTCCTGCATTAGATTCATGTCCGCAACGTAGAGGTGTTTGTACAAGAGTTTATACAACTACACCTAAGAAGCCGAATTCAGCAATGAGGAAAGTTGCAAGAGTAAGATTAACAAACGGAAAAGAAGTAAATGCATATATTCCGGGAGAAGGTCACAACTTACAAGAGCACTCTATTGTTTTAATAAGAGGAGGTAGAGTTAAAGATTTACCAGGTGTGAGATATCACGTTGTTAGAGGAGCTCTGGATACTGCCGGAGTTGATGGTCGTACACAGCGACGCTCAAAATATGGAACAAAGAGACCAAAAGTTAAAAAATAATAATAAATTAGATTAGAAATGAGAAAATCTAAACCAAAGAAAAGGACGATTTTACCGGATCCAAAATTTAATGATTCAAGAGTAACACGTTTTGTTAATGATATGATGTGGGATGGGAAAAAATCTGTTTCATTTAAAATATTCTATGATACTATGGATATCATTGAAAAGAAAATGAAAGATTCGGAAGAAACACCTCTTGAAATTTGGAGAAAAGCATTAGATAATATTACGCCTTCTGTAGAGGTAAAAAGTCGTCGTATTGGTGGTGCAACCTTTCAAGTACCTATGGAAATCCGAGCAGATAGAAAGATATCTATTAGTCATAAATGGATATTGTTGTATGCACGTAAACGTAGTGGACGCTCGATGGCTGAAAAATTAGCTGCTGAGATTATATCTGCATTTAATAATGAAGGTGGTGCATATAAGAAGAAAGAAGATACACACAGAATGGCCGAAGCGAATAAAGCATTCTCTCATTTTAGATTTTAGTTTTTAAAAATGAGTACCGATCTTTTAAATACTCGTAATATAGGCATTATGGCTCATATTGACGCTGGGAAAACCACGACAACTGAGCGTATATTGTATTATACAGGTATTAATTATAAGATTGGAGAAGTTCATGATGGGACTGCTACCATGGATTGGATGCAACAGGAGCAGGAAAGAGGGATTACAATAACTTCTGCTGCTACTACAACATTTTGGCAAGTGAATTCTAAAAAGTACAAAATCAATATTATAGATACTCCTGGACATGTTGATTTTACGGTAGAAGTTGAAAGGTCTTTAAGAATTCTTGATGGGGCTGTAGCGGTTTTTTGTGCTGTTGGAGGAGTTGAACCTCAAAGCGAAACAGTATGGCACCAAGCTGATAGATATAACGTGCCAAGAATTGCATTTGTAAATAAAATGGATAGGTCTGGTGCAGATTTTTATAGTGTTGTAAGTCAAATTAAGGAAAAACTCGGTGCAAATCCATTAGTTTTGCAGTTGCCAATAGGTTCAGAAGATTCTTTTAGTGGCGTAATTGACCTTATTGAGCAAAAGGCCTATATCTGGGATGATGAGGATGATAGTTTAGGGGTTAAATATTCTGTGGTGGATATACCTGATGAGTATAAAGATGAAGTTTATGAATGTCGTGAAAAGCTGATTGAACAAGTAATTGAAGCCGATGATGTAATGCTTGAACGGTTCTTTGAAGATAGAACAAAAATATCTGTTCAGGAATTTAAGCAATTGCTACGAAAATTTGTTGTTTGCGGAAATTATGTGCCAGTTTTTTGTGGATCTGCATTTAAAAACAAAGGGATTCAACCTTTATTAAATGCAATATGTGATTATCTTCCATCACCGTTAGATGTTGAAGCTATTACAGGACATCATCCTAAAACAGATGATATTATTAGTAGAAACCCAGAAGTAAATGGACCTTTTTCTGCAATGGTATTTAAAATTGCAGATAATTCATTTGTTGGAAAATTGTCCTATCTTAGAATATATAGCGGTCAAATTTCTAGCGGACAAATGATATATAACGTTAGAACAGGGAAAAAGGAACGTATTACTCGAATTTTTCAAATGCATTCTAATAAACAAACACAAATCGATAAAATTGAAGCAGGTGATATTTGTGCTGTTGTTGGTTTAAAAGAAGTTATGACTGGTGATACTTTGTGTGATGAAAAAAAACCAATTGTATTGGATAGAATGCAGTTCCCAGAACCTGTGATTTCAATAGCTGTTGAAGCTCAATATCAGGCAGATCTTGATAAATTAACAAATGCACTTAATCGTTTGGCATTAGAAGATCCTACTTTTACTATAAGAAATGATGAAAATTCAGGACAAACACTAATTAGTGGGATGGGGGAATTGCATTTGGAAATTATAATTGATCGTTTGGTTCGTGAATTTGGGCTTAAAATTAATCAGGGAAAACAACAAGTTAACTATAAAGAGGAGTTTTGTAATAGTTTAATACATCGAGTCGTTTTCAAAAAACAAACAGGTGGTAAGGGTCGTTTTGCAGAGATATCAGTAAATATTGGGAAAGCAGATGACCCAGAAACTACAGGGCTTGAGTTTATCAATAGTACTAAAGGTGGAGTAATTCCTAAAGGGTATATTCCATATATTGAAAAAGGATTTAAAGAAGCAATGCTTAATGGTCCGGTTGCAGGATATCCTGTTCATAATATGCGAGTTGAGTTGTTAGATGGTTCTTTTCATAGTGTTGATAGTGATGAAATGTCTTTTCAAATTGCTGCTGGAATTTGTTTTAAAGAAGCATCACAAAAAATATCAGCAGGTTTGTTAGAACCTATTATGAAATTAGAAATCATAACTCCCGAAGAATATTTGGGAGACATAAGTGCAGATTTAAATAGAAGACGAGCAACTATCGAAGCAATGGATAGTAGAGTTCAACATCGAATATTAAAGGCAAAAGTTCCGTTAGCAGAACAATTTGGATATGTTACTGCATTGAGAACATTGAGTTCGGGGAGAGCAATATTTAGTATGGAATTTTCACACTATGAGGCTGTGCCTAATGAAATTAAAGAAGAATTAATCAATAATAGAAAGTTTATTTTTTAATAATTATATAGAATATGAATCAGAAAATTAGAATTAAGCTGAAATCTTATGATCACAATTTGGTGGACAAATCAGCAGAGAAAATTCTGAAGACAGTAAAGACTACTGGAGCTGTTGTTAGAGGACCTATTCCTTTGCCAACACATAAGAGAATCTTTACAGTTAATCGTTCTACATTTGTAAATAAAAAATCAAGAGAACAATTTGAGTTAAGCTCTTATAAACGTTTGCTTGATATTTATAGTACAACATCAAAAACGATTGATGCTCTTATGAAATTGGAACTGCCAAGTGGTGTAGATGTAGAAATTAAAGCAAGTTAAAAAAATTAAATTAGTTAAAAATGCAAGGAATTATTGGTAAAAAAGTTGGTATGACTTCCATTTACAGTGTTGAGGGAAAAAACATTCCATGCACTGTTATTGAAGCAGGACCTTGCGTAGTAACCCAAATTAGAACAACAGAAATTGACGGTTACCAAGCGGTTCAGATTGCTTTTGATGAAAAGAAGGAAAAGCATACTACCAAAGCAATGCAAGGTCATTTTAACAAAGCAAAAACAACTCCGAAAAGAAAAATTGTCGAGTTAAAAGAATTTGGCAAAATAAAAAAAGGAGATGAATTTGTTGATGTTAATGTTGGTGATTTAATTACAGTTGATATTTTCAACGAAGGTGAATGGTGTGATGTTACTGGAACAAGTAAAGGAAAAGGTTTTCAGGGCGTTGTAAAAAGACATGGTTTCTCTGGTGTAAATGATGCAACTCACGGTCAGCATAATCGGTTGCGTGCACCGGGTTCTTTAGGAGCATCTTCATGGCCTTCAAGAGTATTCAAAGGGATGCGTATGGCTGGTAGAATGGGAGGAGATACTGTTAAAATGATCAGTTTGAGAGTGTTAAAAGTTGTTCCGGAAAGTAATCTTTTATTGGTAAAAGGATCAGTGCCGGGCGCTAAGGGTTCATATGTAATTATAGAAAGATAATGAAAGTATCAGTATATAATAAATCGGGAGAGGAAACCGGGAAAAAGGTAGAGCTGAATAATTCTATCTTTCAAATAGAACCTAACGATCATGCCATTTATCTTGATTGTAAACAATATATGGCAAATAATCGTCAGGGAACTCATTCGTCAAAACATCGAGGAATGATAGCCGGAAGTACAAGAAAAATAAAGAGACAAAAAGGAACAGGTACTGCCAGAGCTGGTAGTATTAAAAACCCAATATTTAGAGGTGGTGGTAGAGTTTTTGGTCCAGAGCCAAGATTATATCATATTAAACTCAATAAAAAATTAAAGAAATTAGCACGTAAATCTGCACTTACATATAGGGCAAAAGATAATAATATTTTTGTTGTTGATAACTTTAATTATGATGAGATTAAAACCAAGAATATTGTTGAGCTTAGAAATAATTTTAAGATTAATGATAAAAAAGTGCTTATAATTGTTGCAGAACCAAATAAAAGTATATATTTGTCTTCTCGAAATTTAAGAGATGTTAATATTATAACTGCCTCACAATTAAGCACTTATGATATTATGTGGGCGTCGATTTTGATGATTGAAGAGAAGTCGATTGACGTTTTTGAGAATTATTTAGCTTAAAAAAACGAAAAAATGGAAGTTTTAATAAGACCAATAGTAACCGAAAAAATGACAAAGTTGGGAGAAACACTCAACCGTTACGGTTTTATTGTAGATAAGCGTGCAGATAAATTGCAAATAAAAAGTGCAGTTGAAAAAATGTATGATGTTAATGTAAAAGCTGTGAATACAATGCGTTATGGTGGAAAAACCAAAACTAGATTTACAAAAGGAGGTGTTCAGAAAGGCAAAACAGCATCATTCAAAAAAGCTATTGTTACGCTGGTAGAAGGTGAAATTATTGATTTTTATAGCAATATTTAATAAAGAAAAATGGCTTTAAGAAAACTAAATCCGACAACACCGGGTCAAAGATTTAAAATAATTAGTGCATTTGATGAAATTACATGCACTACACCAGAAAAATCTTTGTTGGTACCGAATAAAAAATCCGGTGGAAGAAACAATCAGGGTAGAATGACCATGCGATATTTAGGTGGTGGTCACAAAAGAAAATACCGTATGATTGATTTCAAAAGAGATAGAGATGGCATAAAAGCAACGGTAAAAACTATTGAATATGATCCTAATAGGTCTGCTCGCATTGCTTTGGTTGTTTATGAAGATGGACAGAAAAGATATATTATAGCACCAAACGGGATAAAAGTTGGTCAAATAATAGAATCAGGTAAAGGAGTTGCACCTGAATTAGGGAATACACTTTTCTTGTCAGAAGTTCCTTTGGGAACGATTGTTCATAATATAGAATTGAGACCTGGACAAGGTGCTGTTGTTGCTCGTGGAGCCGGATCTTATGCACAAGTAGTATCTAGAGAGGGTAAATATGCAATTGTTAAGATGCCTTCGGGAGAAATCAGGAAAATTCTTGTAACATGTAAAGCGACAATTGGTAGTGTTTCTAATTCCGATCACCAACTCGAAAGAGGAGGAAAAGCCGGAAGATCAAGATGGTTAGGAAGACGACCTAGAGTTCGTGGAGTTGTTATGAATCCAGTTGATCACCCAATGGGTGGAGGTGAAGGTAGAGCAACAGGAGGACATCCTCGCTCTAGAACAGGCTTGCTTGCTAAAGGTTATAAAACAAGAAGTAAGAAAAAGCACTCGAATAAGTATATTATTGAAAAAAGGAAAAAGTAAATAGTGAATTATGAGTAGATCACTTAGAAAAGGACCATTTATTGACTTTAAATTAGAAAAGAAAGTCATTGCTATGGAAGCAAGCGGTAAAAAAACAGCGATCAAAACTTGGGCAAGAGCATCTGTTATTCCCCCTGAATTTGTTTCGCATACTTTCGCAGTTCATAACGGCAACAAATTTATACCTGTATATGTAACCGAAAACATGGTTGGGCATAAATTAGGTGAATTTGCCCCGACAAGAACTTACAGAGGTCATGGTGGTAAAAAGAATAAATAATAAAATGTATTATGGGCGCACGTAAAAGAATAAGAGCAAATCGCATAAAGGAAGAAAAAAAGCAAAAAAGCTTCGCCATCCTTCGTAATTGTCCAAGTTCTCCTAGAAAAATGAGACTTGTTGCCGATTTAATTAGAGGTGTTGAGGTTGATAGAGCTTTGGATATTCTAAAATATTCTCCTAAAGTTGCAGCACGCGATATTGAGAAGCTTTTGCTTTCGGCGGTTTCAAACTGGCAGGCTAAAAATGAGAACTTACGTATGGAAGATGCAAATTTATTTGTAAAAGAAATATTTGTTGATTCAGCGAGAGTTTTAAAAAGAATCCAACCAGCACCGCAAGGTAGGGCTTATCGTGTTAGAAAGCGGTCAAACCATGTTACTTTAGTGGTTGATAGTAAAATAGAAAAAGAAGTAGTAAACGAAAACGCATAATATTCATGGGACAAAAGTGTAATCCAATAAGTAACAGATTAGGCATAATCAAAGGATGGGATTCTAATTGGTACGGTGGGAAGAAGTATGCTGAGAAATTAGCAGAAGATGCAAAGATTCGCAGATATTTAAATGCCAGACTAGATAAAGCTAGCGTTTCGAAGATAATAATCGAAAGATCTTTGAAAATGATAACCATCACAATCAATACAGCTCGTCCAGGGTTTGTAATTGGTAAGGGTGGAGATGAAGTTGATAAACTTCGTGAAGAATTGAAAAAAATTACAAATAAAGATGTTCAAATAAATATATTTGAAATCAAAAGGCCTGAACTAGAAGCAGAGTTGGTTGCAAGTAATGTTGCACGTCAGATAGAAGGGAAAATAGCATATCGTAGAGCAGTAAAAATGGCTATTGCTTCTACAATGCGTATGGGAGCAGAAGGTATCAAAATTCAGGTATCTGGCCGTCTCAATGGAGCAGAAATGGCTCGTAGCGAAATGTATAAGGAAGGTAGAACTCCTCTTCATACGCTAAGAGCAGATATAGATTATGCATTAGTTGAAGCCTTAACTAAAACTGGTTTAGTTGGTGTTAAAGTATGGATATGTAGGGGTGAAGTTTATGGTAAGAGAGATCTTTCTCCAAATTTAGGAAAAAAGGTACAAGGAAGATCCAATCACCATGGTGGAGGCAATAAAAGAAATAGAAGGAAGTAAAAATCTGAAAAATTAGAGCTATGTTACAGCCAAGAAAAACCAAATTCAGAAGACAACAAAAAGGCAAAATGAAAGGAAATGCTAATCGTGGTAATCAGATAGCATTTGGGTCATTTGGAATTAAAGCCCTAGAAACTTCATGGATAACTGGTAGACAAATAGAAGCAGCTCGTATTGCTGTTACCAGAAAAATGCAACGTCAAGGACAAATTTGGATTAGAATTTTTCCGGATAAACCTATTACTAAAAAGCCTGCAGAAGTTCGTATGGGTAAAGGTAAAGGTGCTCCAGAAGGCTTTGTTGCCAGAGTTTCTCCGGGTAGAATTTTGTTTGAAGCAGAAGGCGTATCTTTTGATTTAGCAAAAGAAGCTTTGAGATTAGCTGCTCAAAAACTACCAATAAAAACAAAATTTGTCGTAAGACATGATTATGATTTTAATGAATAATATTGGAATTCATGAAAAGTAAAGAAATAATAGGTTTAACGACCAAAGAAATTGTTGAAAGAATTGAGACAGAAAAGATGAATCTTACAAAAATGAGAATGAATCATGCTGTTTCTCCACTCGAAAATCCTCAACAATTAAAAGAAGTGAGAAAAGTTATTGCAAGGCTAAAAACAGAGCTTCGTAAGAGAGAATTAACAGAGAAAAAATAAGAGCCGACTATGGAAAATAGAAACTTAAGAAAAGAACGTATCGGGATTGTTGTTAGCAATAAAATGGATAAATCTATTGTCGTTGCGGTTAAACGTAAAGAAAAACATCCAAAGTACGGAAAGTTTGTAAATAAAACCAAAAAGTTTGTTGCTCACGATGAAACTAATACCTGTGATATTGGTGATTTGGTACAAATTATGGAAACTCGTCCATTGAGCAAAAATAAAAATTGGAGATTAGTAAACATTATTGAAAAAGTTAAGTAGTCATGATACAACAAGAAAGCAGATTAAGCGTTGCCGACAATAGTGGAGCAAAAGAAGTGCTTTGTATTCGTGTGCTTGGTGGTACTGGTAAAAGATACGCAAGTATTGGCGATCAGATTGTTGTTACTGTAAAAAGTGCATTACCAGGTGGCGAAATTAAAAAGGGTTCAGTTGCAAAAGCTGTTGTTGTTAGAGTAAAGAAAGAAGTTAGACGTCAGGACGGATCATATATTAGATTTGATGATAATGCGTGTGTATTATTAACAGCAACAGGCGAATTGCGAGGAACTCGTATTTTTGGTCCAGTAGCTAGAGAGTTGCGTGAAAAGCAATATATGAAAATTGTATCATTGGCACCCGAAGTGTTATAAAAATTATTTGTCATGACTAAGAAATTGCATATAAAAAAGGGCGACACAGTTTATGTGAATGCTGGTGAGTCCAAAGGGCAGCAAGGTAGAGTGCTTGAGGTAGATCGCAAAAAAGAAAGAGCTATCGTAGAAGGTGTAAATCTAATTTCAAAGCATCAAAAGCCAAATGCTGATAACCCACAAGGTGGAATTGTTAAAAAAGAGGCTGGTGTGCATATCTCGAATCTTATGCTAGTGGATGCCAAAACTGGTAAACCTACTCGTATAGGTAGAAAAAGAAATGAGGATGGCAAGCTGGTACGTTATTCAAAAAAATCTGGGGAGGAGATTAAGTAATGGAGAAATTTATTCCAACATTAAAAACACAGTATTCAGAACAAATAGTTCCTGAATTAATGAAAGAATTCAGTTATTCTACTGTTATGCAGGTTCCAAAACTGGAAAAAATTGTAATTAATCAAGGACTTGGGCAAGCTATTGCCGATAAAAAACTTATAGACATTGCAGTTGATGAATTAACTACTATTACAGGTCAAAAAGCTGTTCCTACTTTATCTAAAAAAGATATCTCAAACTTTAAATTGCGTAAAAAAATGCCTATTGGAGTTAGAGTTACTCTTAGAAGAGAAAAAATGTATGAATTTCTTGAGAGATTAATTGCTGTTGCATTACCACGTATTAGAGATTTCCGTGGTGTTAAATATAAATTTGACGGAAAAGGAAATTATACCCTTGGTATAAGTGAACAAATAATATTTCCTGAAATTGATATTGATAAAATAAATAGAATTTTAGGTATGGATATTACATTTGTAACTTCTGCTAGTACAGATGAAGAAGGTTATGCACTTCTTAAACACTTTGGTATTCCATTTAAAAACTTAAAAAAGAGTTAATATGGCTAAGGAATCAATGAAAGCCCGCGAAGTAAAACGAGCTAAGTTAGTTGAAAAATACGCGGCAAAAAGAGCAAAATACAAAGAAGAAGGGAATTATGAAGCACTACACAAATTGCCTAAAAATTCATCTAGTGTTAGATTACACAATCGTTGTAGTCAATCTGGTAGACCTAAAGGTTATATGAGACAATTTGGTATTAGCCGTATTGCATTTCGCGAAATGGCATCTTCAGGTTTAATTCCTGGTATTAAAAAAGCAAGTTGGTAATAATTTTAAACAATTGAATAATGACTGATCCTATTGCAGATTATTTGACCAGAATTCGAAATGCCGTGATGGCAAGACATAAAGTTGTCGATATTCCTGGTTCTAACCTAAAACGTGAAATGACTAAGGTTCTTTTCGATAAAGGTTATATTTTAAATTACAAATTTGAGGATATCGGTTATCAGGGAAATATTAAGATTGCACTTAAATATCATCCTGTAACTAAGGTATCAGCGATTAAAAAATTAGAGAGAATTAGTAAACCTGGTTTGAGAAAGTATTGTAATACCGATAATATTCCTAGAGTATTAAATGGTTTAGGTATTGCAGTATTATCTACAAACAAAGGGGTTATTACCGACAAGGAAGCTCGTAGAGATAAAGTTGGCGGTGAAGTTTTATGTTACATTTATTAAACGATTGAAGAATGTCTCGAATTGGTAAATTACCCATACAGATACCTGAAAAAGTTACAGTTAGCGTTAATGCTGATAATCTTGTTACTGTTAAAGGGCCTTTAGGAGAGCTTACTCAGCAAGTAGATAAGTCTGTTATACTTGACGTAAAGGAAACAGAGCTTGTCTTAAGCAGAATTAGTGATCATAAAGAACATAGGTCAAAACATGGTTTGTATAGATCTTTGATTTCAAATATGGTTATAGGTGTTTCTCAAGGTTTTGAAAAGCAACAAGAACTTGTTGGCGTTGGTTATAAAGCTGAATGTAATGGTCAAATTTTGGATTTGGCTTTAGGCTTTTCTCATACAATTATGTTTGAGATACCAAAAGAAGTAAAAGTTGAAGTTAAAAGCGAAAAACGTGGAAACTCTACTGTAATTTTTAAAAGTATTGATAAACAACTATTAGGACAAGTTGCTGCAAAATTAAGATCTTTGCGCCCACCAGAACCTTATAAAGGGAAAGGTATTAAATTTGTCGGAGAAGAATTACGTAGAAAAGCTGGTAAATCAGCTAAGGTTTAATTTGTAAAAACAAAAAAAATGGCTTTATCTAAAAATAAAAGAAGACAAAAGATAAAACGCAGAATTCGTAGAAATATCTATGGAACTGCAGAAAAACCAAGAATGTCTGTTTTTCGCAGCAATAAGCATATAAATGTTCAGATTATTAATGATGAGCAAGCTAAGACAGTTGTTTCTGCAACTTCGCAGCAAAAAGATATTGAATCTGCCAAAAAAACAAAATCTGAAAAAGCAGCAATGGTGGGTAAATTAGTTGCAAAATTAGCTATTGAAGCAGGGATTAAAGAAGTGGTTTTTGATAGAAATGGTTACTTGTATCATGGAAAAGTAAAAGCTTTAGCTGATGGTGCAAGAGAAGGTGGACTTAAACTATAAAAGATATGTCAAATAACATCAGAAAAATAAAAACCAGTGATCTGGAATTAAAAGACAGACTAGTTAGTATCCAGAGAGTAACTAAAGTAACTAAAGGAGGTCGTACTTTCAGCTTTTCAGCAATTGTTGTTGTAGGGGATGAAAATGGCATTGTTGGTTATGGTCTTGGAAAAGCAGGTGAAGTAACAACTGCTATTGGTAAAGGTGTCGAAGATGCTAAGAAAAACTTAATAAAAGTGCCAATATATAAAGGTACAATACCTCATGAGCAAAATGCGAAGTATGGTGGTGCAAGAGTTTGGTTAAAACCTGCAGCATCTGGTACTGGAGTAAAAGCTGGTGGTGCTATGCGTGCTGTTCTTGAAAGTGTCGGAGTTATCGACGTTTTAGCAAAATCAAAAGGATCTTCGAATCCTCATAATCTTGTGAAAGCTACTATCAAGGCGCTTACAGAATTGAGAGATGCTAATGATGTTGCTTATCAAAGACAAGTGAGTCTGGAAAAAGTATTTAACGGTTAAAAAGTTTGTTATGGCTAAGATAAAAATAACTCAAGTTAAAAGTAAAATTGGTAGTACTGAAAGACAAAAAAGAACTCTCGAAGCTTTGGGTTTAAAGAAACTACATAATCCTGTTGAGCTTGAAGCAACCTCTCAGATTATGGGAATGGTGAATAAAGTACGTCATTTAGTTAAAACAGAAGAAATATAAAAATTTAAAGAGATAAACTATGGATTTAAGTTGCTTAACACCGGCTAAAGGGTCTGTTAAAAATAAGAAAAGAATTGGTAGAGGTCAGGGTTCGGGAAGAGGCGGAACTTCAACTAGAGGTCATAAAGGAGCCAAATCTAGATCAGGATATAAGCGAAAAATTGGTTTTGAAGGAGGTCAGATGCCTTTGCAAAGGACTTCTCCAAAATTTGGATTTAAAAATCGTAATAGAGTAGAATATAAAGGGATTAATGTAGCTACATTGCAAGTCCTTGCAGAAAAGTCAAAGCTTGATACTGTTGATATGGAAACTCTTGTTATTAATGGGCTTGCTGGAAAAAGGGATCTTGTGAAAATTCTTGGTAATGGAGAATTAAAAGCAAAGTTAGCTGTTAAGGCACATGCTTTTTCAAAATCAGCAGTTGAGAAAATTGAAGCTGCAGGTGGAAACGTTGAAAATATTTAGTAATGAAGAAATTTATAGAGACCTTAAAGAATATTTACAAAATAGAAGATTTGAGATCCAGAATCTTACTAACATTAGGATATATTTTAATATATAGGCTTGGAGCACATATTGTTTTACCTGGAATTGATCCAAATCAATTAGCAGGTTTGCAAAATCAAACTTCTGAAGGTGTTTTAAGTCTTTTAGACATGTTTTCTGGTGGAGCATTTTCAAATGCATCAATTTTTGCATTAGGTATTATGCCATATATCTCAGCTAGTATTGTTATTCAGTTGCTTGGGATTGCTGTTCCTTATTTTCAAAGATTGCAGAGAGAAGGGGAAAGTGGCAGAAAAAAAATAAATCAAATTACTCGTTATTTAACTGTAGCGATTTTGTTGTTACAAGCTCCTACTTATGTTGCAAATCTTCATGCACAGTTGATGCCTCAAGCGTTCATCCTTAAAGGTACATTTTTTACTCTTTCTTCTGTATTAATTCTTACCGCAGGAACAATGTTTGTAATGTGGTTGGGTGAAAAAATTACAGATAGAGGAATAGGTAATGGAATATCTTTAATAATTATGATAGGGATTATCGCAAGGCTACCTTATGCATTTCTTGGAGAAGCAATTACAAGATTTGAAGAAGTTGGTGGAGGTTTGATATTGTTACTACTAGAAATTGTTGCGCTATTTGTAATATTTATGGTTTCTATTGCTTTAGTTCAAGCTGTTCGTCGTATACCAGTTCA
The DNA here is from genome assembly GCA_964448235.1 of uncultured Bacteroidales bacterium. GTDB lineage: Bacteria > Bacteroidota > Bacteroidia > Bacteroidales > ML635J-15 > Bact-19. Next base: position 31,241 of record CAYUWD010000013.1, read on the forward strand.
ATATGCTAAAAGAGTTGTGGGAAATAAACAATATGGTGGTGTTAGACAATATATCCCACTTAAAGTAAATGCTGCAGGTGTGATGCCTATTATATTTGCACAAGCTTTAATGTTTGTTCCTATGATGCTTGCAGGGTTTGGTGGAGAAAGTATGGGAGCGTTTGCGGCTGCATTTGCTAATTATACAGGATTTTGGTATAATTTTACATTTGCTATACTTATTATTGTATTTACATATTTTTATACAGCTGTGACAATCAATCCAGGTCAGATGGCTGACGATATGAAGAAAAATGGGGGGTTTATTCCAGGCATTAAACCTGGTAAGAGGACTGTAGAATTTTTAGATTCGATTATGTCTAAAATAACATTACCAGGATCTATTTTTCTTGCATTAATTGCAATACTGCCATCATTAGTAATGTTAGCTGGAGTTAATGGGCAATTTGCACAGTTTTTTGGAGGAACATCCTTGTTAATTTTAGTTGGTGTTGTTTTAGATACTTTGCAACAAATAGAAAGTCATTTGTTAATGCGTCATTATGATGGTTTAACAAAAAGTGGTAGAATTAAAGGTAGAGGATCATCTTCTGCAATTTAAAAAATAGTAGTTAAATGATATATATTAAGTCGAAAGAAGAGATTGAACTTATGCGTCAGAGTAATTTGCTTGTGTCAAAGACGCATGCAATGTTAGCGGCTGAAATTGTTGAAGGCGTTTCAACTCTAAAACTCGACAAATTAGCTGAGGAATTTATTAGAGATAATGGAGGAATTCCTGGATTTTTGAACTATAATGGTTTTCCTAACACATTATGTGTTTCGATAAATGATGTTGTTGTTCATGGAATTCCTAAAGGAAATCAGCTAAAATCAGGAGATATTGTTTCAATTGATTGTGGTGCAATATTGAATGGATTTAATGGAGATTCTTGTTATACTTTTGAAGTTGGCGAAGTTAGTCCAGAAGTAAAAGCTCTATTGGTGTGTACAAAAGAGAGTTTATTTAAAGGGATTGAGAAGGCTGTGGCAGGAAATAGATTAGGAGATGTTGGACATGCAATTCAAAAACATGCAGAATCTCATGGATATTCGGTTGTCAGAGAATTAGTGGGACATGGTATAGGGAGAGAACTTCATGAAGCTCCTGAAGTTCCAAATTATGGAAAAGCAGGTAGAGGATTGAAATTGTCAAAGAATATGACAATCGCAATTGAACCAATGATAAATATGGGGAAGAAAGAAATTTATCAAGAGAGAGATCGTTGGACAATTAAAACAAAAGATAGCAAACCATCTGCTCATTTTGAGCATACAATTGCTATAACGGATGGCGAAGCAGATATTTTATCTGATTTCAGTTTAATTGAAGAAGTTTTAAATAAAAAGAGTAATTAGATTTATGGCAAAACAACCTTCTATAGAATTGGATGGCACTATTATCGAAGCATTATCAAATGCAATGTTTCGTGTAGAGCTTGAAAACGGGCATATTATTATTGCTCATATATCAGGCAAAATGCGGATGCATTATATAAGAATATTGCCTGGAGATAGAGTAAAACTGGAAATGTCGCCTTACGATTTAACTAAGGGTCGTATTACGTACAGGTACAAATAAAAAAGATTTTAGAAATGAAAGTTAGAGCATCTGTAAAGAAAAGAAGTGACGATTGTAAAATCGTTAAACGCAAAGGAAGAGTTTACGTGATTAATAAGAAAAACCCTAAGTTTAAACAACGTCAGGGATAATAATTAATAACAATTAAAACAACAAAAAGAATATGGCAAGAATAGCGGGTGTAGACATACCTAATAATAAGCGTGGTGAAGTAGCGCTTACCTACATCTACGGAATTGGTCGTAGCAGGGCTAAGAAAGTATTGCAGGAAGCCGGTGTTGATGCAAATATAAAAGCAAAAGACTGGAATGATGATCAAATAGCAGTAATTCGTCAAGCAGTTGGACAATTTCGTCTTGAAGGTGAATTACGTTCTGAAGTGCAGTTAAATATTAAACGTTTACAGGACATCGGATGTTATCGTGGGATTAGGCATCGTATAGGACTTCCTTTAAGAGGTCAGAAAACCAAAAATAATGCGAGAACTCGTAGAGGTAAAAAGAAAACTATTGCCAACAAAAAGAAATAATTGAGATATGGCTAAGAAAGCAAGAGTTACAAAAAAACGTGTAGTTAAAGTAGAATCTACAGGACAAGCTCACATTCATACTTCGTTTAATAACATTATTGTTACTTTGACAAATAACGAAGGACAGGTTATTTCATGGTCTTCATCTGGAAAAAACGGATTTAGAGGAAGTAAGAAAAACACACCTTATGCAGGTCAGATGGCTGCTGAAGATTGTGGTAAAGTTGCATTTGATTTAGGTCTTCGTAAAGTTAAGGCTTTTGTTAAAGGACCAGGTGCAGGTAGAGAATCTGCAATGAGAACACTACATAATATTGGTATCGAAGTTACCGAAATTATAGATGTTACACCATTGCCACACAATGGATGTCGTCCATCAAAGAGAAGAAGAGTTTAATGTTCATATTAAAGATTTTAAGTAATGGCAAGATATAGAGGACCACAAACAAAAATCGCAAGAAAATTTGGAGAACCAATTTTTGGACCAGATAAAACTTTGGATAAAAAAAATTATCCTCCAGGATTTCATGGATTAAATAAAAAGAGAAGAAAAACTTCAGAATATGGAATTCAGCTTAAAGAAAAGCAGAAAGCAAAATATACATATGGAGTTTTAGAAAAACAGTTTAGAAATATTTTTAAAAAAGCAACTAGAGCTAAAGGTGTTACGGGTGTTGTATTGTTACAATTACTAGAATCAAGATTAGATAATGTTGTTTATCGTTTAGGTGTTGCTCCATCAAGAGCAGCTGCAAGACAAATGGTAACTCATAGACATGTTTTGGTTAATGGTAATATTTGTAATGTCCCATCTGCTTTAATTAAACCAGGAGATGTTATTGGTGTGCGAGAAAAATCTAAATCCCTAGAGAGTGTTACTAATGCTCTTAGTGGATTTAATCATAGTAAATATCCTTGGATTGAATGGGACGAAGATGCTATCGCTGGTAAGTTTATGTCAGTCCCAGAAAGAGAAGACATCCCAGAGAATATCAAAGAACAGTTAATAGTTGAATTGTATTCAAAATAAAAGATAATTAAATGGCAATTTTAGCGTTTCAAAAACCTGATAAAGTAATAATGCTCGAAGCCGATGACTTTCATGGAAAATTTGAATTTCGTCCGCTTGAACCGGGTTATGGCATAACTATAGGCAATGCCCTTCGAAGAATAATGTTATCATCTCTTGAGGGATTTGCAATTTCTTCTGTTAAAATCGAAGGTGTTGATCATGAGTTTTCTACTATACCTGGTGTAATGGAAGATGTTACTGAAATTATATTACAATTAAAACAAATTAGGTTTAAACAGCAAATAGATGATGTAAATCAGGAAAATGTAACAGTCACAATTTCTGGACAGGAAGATTTTAGAGCCGGAGACATTGGCAAGTTCTTATCTGGATTTAAAATTCTGAATCCTGATTTATTAATCTGTAGAATGAGTACAGATGTAAATCTGAAAATGGAATTTAATGTTATTAAAGGTAGAGGGTATGTTCCACCTGAAGAAAATAAACCATTGGATGATGTTATTGGTGTAATACCGATTGGATCAATTTTTACTCCTATTCGTAATGTAAAGTATTACATTGAAAATATGCGTGTAGAACAAAAAACAGATTATGAAAAATTAATTTTTGAAATTGATACTGACGGCTCTATACATCCTAAAGAAGCTCTTAAAGAAGCTGCTAAAATCCTTATTCATCACTTTATGTTATTCTCAGATGAGAAAATCACTCTTGATAGTGATGAAAAACATGATAATGATGAGTTTGATGAGGAAGTACTCAGAATGCGTCAATTACTTAAAACTAAATTGGTAGATCTTGACCTTTCTGTTCGTGCATTGAATTGTCTTAAAGCTGCTGAAGTTGAAACTTTAGGTGACTTGGTACAATTTAATAAAACAGATTTATTGAAATTCAGAAACTTTGGCAAGAAATCTTTAACAGAGTTAGAGAACTTATTAGATGTGAAAAATCTGAATTTTGGTATGGATACGACAAAATATAAGTTGGATAAGGAATAATATTGTAAAAAATGAGACATAATAAATCAATAAATCATTTAGGTAGAACAAGTGCACATAGAAAAGCTATGTTGTCTAATATGTCGTCATCTTTAATAATGCACAAACGCATTAAAACAACGGTGGCTAAAGCAAAAGCTCTGAAAAAATATGTTGAACCTTTGATAACAAAAGCAAAGGAAGATACAACTCATAACAGAAGAGTGGTATTTAGTTATCTAGAAGATAAAAAGGCTGTTTCAGAACTTTTTAGAGAAGTTGTGGTTAAAGTTGGTGATAGACCAGGTGGTTATACTAGGATTTTGAGAACAAGTACACGTTTGGGTGATAATGCTGAAATGTGTATTATTGAATTGGTTGATTATAACGAAGCAATGCTTGAAAATAAAGAAACTAAAAAGAAATCACGTCGTTCTCGTAGATCAAAGTCATCTGAAAAAGCTCCGGTTGCTAAAAATGATATCGAAAAAACAAAAGAAATAGCAACAGAAGAGGTTGTGGAGAAAAGTGATGAAAATGTTGCTAAAGCAGAAGCCGTAAAAGAAGAAAAACTGGATGAAAGTAAAGTTGAAACAGAAATTGTTGAAAAAGTAGAAGATGTTGTTGAAGATAAAATTTCTGAAGAAACAAACGAAAAACCAGAAGAAGATAATAAAGAAGAGACAAAAGAAAAGTAGAAATATTAATAATTTTGTTTGAATGGGGGTATTAAATATCCCCATTTTTTTTACTTTTGTGTCAATAAAAATTAGTATTATGGGACAAATTGCAAATATTCATGCGAGACAAATATTGGATTCTCGTGGAAATCCTACTGTGGAAGTAGAAGTTTATACAACAAGTGGAGCTATAGGAAGAGCTGCTGTACCAAGTGGAGCATCAACAGGAGTTCACGAAGCTGTTGAACTTAGAGATGGGGATAAAAATCGATATATGGGTAAAGGTGTTAAACAAGCAATATATAATGTTGTTAACACAATAGCAGAAAGTTTAAAAGGTTATTATGTAGATGATCAAATGGCTATTGACAGAGCTATGATTAAACTTGATGGCAGTGAAAATAAAGGCGATTTAGGAGCTAATGCGATTCTTGCTGTTTCAATGGCATGTGCTCAAGCAGCTGCACAGGAACATGGAATGTCTTTATATAATTACATTGGTGGCGTTAATGCAAGAACATTGCCGATACCTATGATGAATATCCTTAATGGTGGACAGCATGCTGATAATAAAATTGATATTCAAGAGTTTATGATTATGCCAATAGGCGCACCTACATTTAGTGAAGCATTGAGAATGGGAACAGAAATTTTTCATAATTTAAAAAATGTTTTAAAAAAATCAGGACATTCAACTAATGTTGGTGATGAAGGAGGTTTTGCTCCAAATCTTAAGTCAAATGAAGAAGCAATTGAATTTGTATTAAAAGCAATAGAAATAGCAGGATATAAACCAGGCAAGGATATTTATATAGCTTTAGATGCTGCTGCATCTGAATTTTATAATGAAGAAAAAAAACTATATATATTTGAATCAAATGGAAACGAAATGTCTTCCTCTGAACTTGTAAGTTATTGGGCTGATTGGACATCAAAATATCCAGTTATATCTATTGAAGATGGTTTAGCCGAAGACGATTGGAAAGGTTGGAAAGAGTTAACAAATAAAATTGGTAAAAATGTTCAAATCGTTGGAGATGATTTATTTGTTACAAATGTAAACCGATTAGCTAAAGGAATTAAAAGTGGAGTAGCTAATTCAATCCTTGTAAAACTGAATCAAATAGGATCTGTGTCTGAAACTCTTGAAGCAGTTAATTTAGCACATAGTAATACATATACATCAATTATTAGTCATAGATCCGGAGAAACAGAAGATGTGTTTATTGCAGATCTTGCTGTGGCTTTAAATACTGGCTTAATTAAAACTGGTTCGGCTTCTCGTAGTGACAGAATTGCAAAATATAATCAATTATTAAGAATAGAAGAAGCTTTAGGAAGTAACGCATATTATCTCGGACAAAATTTTAAATTTGTCAGATAGCGACATTTTGACACTTTATTGACAACGGCGCTGCTTGAGTTGTTCCATTTTGTCAGTTATTTTGTACTGGCATAGTTTTGGTAAATCAAGCAGCGTTGAATTTAATATATGTTAAACTTAAAAATAAATAAAATTATGGCTAAAATTGGAAGACCAATGTCTGGTAAAGTACTTGTTCAACCACAAGCAGCAGAGCAAAAAACTTCAAGTGGTATTATTATCCCTGATTCAGCTCAGGAAAAACCACAAAGAGGAAAAATTGTTGAAATTGGGAATGCTAAAAAAGACGAACCAATGGAAGTAAAAGTTGGTGATATTGTATTGTATAGCAAATATGGTGGTACAGAGATAAAAATTGATGATCAGGATTATTTGATAATGAATCAGTCAGATATTTTATTAGTGGTAGAAGAATAGTATTAGAATTGTTAAAAATATTTATTATGGCAAAACAAATAAAATTTGATATAGAATCAAGAGATTTACTTAAAAAAGGTGTTGATGCTTTAGCAGATGCAGTAAAAGTTACTTTAGGACCAAAAGGTAGAAATGTTGTTATTGATAAAAAATTTGGAGCTCCTCAAATTACTAAAGATGGTGTTACTGTGGCAAAAGAGATTGAACTTGAAGATCCTTTTGAAAATATGGGCGCGCAGATGGTTAAAGAAGTTGCTTCAAAAACAAATGATGATGCTGGTGATGGTACAACAACAGCTACTGTCCTTGCGCAGTCTATTGTAAACGTTGGACTTAAAAATGTTACTGCAGGTGCGAATCCAATGGATTTAAAGCGTGGTATTGATAAAGCAGTTGCAAAAGTTGTTGAAGAAATTCGTAAGCAAAGTCAAACTGTTGGTGATGATATTAAAAAGATCGAACAAGTTGCTACAATTTCTGCAAATAATGCAAACTCAATAGGAAAAGACATTGCATTGGCAATGGAGAAAGTTAAAAAAGAAGGCGTTATTACTATCGAAGAAGCAAAAGGTACTGCAACAGAAGTTAAAGTTGTTGAAGGAATGCAATTTGATAGAGGATATGTTTCTCCTTATTTTGTTACAGATAGTGATAAAATGGAAGCTGTTCTTGATAATCCATATATTTTAATTACAGATAAAAAAGTATCTTCAATGAAAGATCTTATGTCTGTACTTGAGCCTGTGGCTCAGGATGGAAAACCTCTATTGATTATTGCTGAAGATATTGAAGGCGAAGCCTTAGCAACACTTGTTGTTAATAGACTTAGAGGAACACTTAAAATCGCAGCTGTTAAAGCACCTGGTTTTGGTGATAGAAGAAAAGAAATGCTTCAGGATATCGCTATTTTAACAGGTGGAGAAGTTATTACTGAAGAAAGAGGTTTAAAACTTGAAGGTGCTACTATGGAAATGTTGGGAACAGCCGAAAAAGTTGTTATTGACAAAGAAAATACAACAATAGTGGATGGTGCCGGTGCTGCTGATCAAATTGCTGCTAGAGTAGGTCAAATAAAAAAACAAATTGAGATTACAACAAGTGACTATGATCGTGAAAAACTTCAAGAACGCCTTGCAAAATTAGCTGGCGGAGTTGCTGTAATTTATGTTGGTGCAACTACTGAAGTTGAAATGAAAGAGAAAAAAGACAGATATGAGGATGCCCTCTCTGCAACACGCGCAGCTGTTGAAGAAGGTATTATTCCTGGAGGTGGTGTTGCTTATGTTAGAGCAATAAATGCACTTAGTAAGCTTAAAGGTGAAAATGAAGACGAAAATATTGGAATTTCAATAGTTCTTAGAGCTGTTGAGGAACCACTTCGTAGAATTGTTGAAAATTCAGGCAAAGAAGGCTCTGTCGTTGTACAAAAAGTCAAAGAAGGTAAAAAAGACTATGGTTATAATGCTAGAACTGATGTTTATGAAAATCTTTTCGAATCAGGAGTAATTGATCCTACTAAAGTAGCACGGATTGCTTTAGAAAATGCAGCAAGTATAGCAGGAATGCTATTAACTACCGAATGTGTAATTACTGACCTTCCACAGGAAGAAGCTGCTCCTATGGGCGCTCCAGGAATGGGTGGAATGGGCGGAATGGGTGGCATGATGTAATCCAATCTGATTAAAGATAGTAGGACCTCTATGTTAAGGGTCTGAAGCAATGTACCTATATATATCTAAGGCTTTCCTTTATGGAGAGCCTTTTTATTTTCTAGTATAATATGAAATAGAAAATTGTTAAATTTGTAGTATATTAGAAACCGAAAGTAAAGGTTATGGGGAAAATAGTTATCAAGGATAAATTAAGTCATGTTGTAAATGATATTATAAGGGTTGTATCAATAATTGCAATATTATTATCTATAGTGTTTTACAGTATAAATCATTTTATAGCAATTACTGCAGGTGTGTTTTTTCTAATAATTCTGTTTTTATCCCCAAAAGCAGTAATAAGAATTACTGATAAAAGTATAATGTTCTTAAATAAGAGATTCTTAAATGTTTTCACAAGCGGCATAATATACGATAAAGCTGATATTGTTGATTTTGAATACTTTAATAATTCAATTAGTCTTTTGCAGTTTATAATTCCTGTATCTTGTCGTGATATTCGGGCGAGAATCGATATTATTGAATCCGATGGAGAACGCACAAAGTTTTATATTAAGCTATCTGATCATGATTTACAACAGATAAAAGATTTTATTGACAATAATATCGCAATATAAAATTGTGAATAATGTTAATAATTTTTGCGAGACATTTAAGTAGTAATTTTTTTGTTTGAATCATTATCAGTAATTTTGCTAAAATATTCAGTTTATGTACAAATATCTATTTGGTCCTGTTCCTTCACGTCGTTTGGGAATGTCATTGGGGATTGATCTTGTTCCACGAAAAGTCTGTTCGTTGGATTGTGTTTATTGTGAAGTTGGTGAAACAACAAAGTTGACACTAGAAAGAAAAGAATATATTCTTTATGACAAAGTTATCTCGGAATTAAAGCATTATTTTGATAATAATCCAGATCCGGATTACTTTACTTTTTCAGGTTCTGGGGAGCCAACATTAAATAGCAGAATAGGTGACGTGCTTAATTTTCTTAAAGAGCATAAACCGAATATTCCTGTTGCAGTATTAACAAATGGAACAATATTTAGTAATCCCGCTGTAAGAAAAACTCTTTTAAGGGCTGATTTGATTCTTCCATCTTTAGATGCAGCTACAGAGGATGCATTTCAAAAAATAAATCGTCCTGCTAAAGGATTAACTGCAAAATCGTGTATTGAAGGATTAATAGAATTTAATAAAGAGTTTAAAGGTAAAATTTGGCTAGAGATTTTTATTTTACCTGATTACAATAATTCTGAGAAAGATTTGCTGGAATTAAAAAAAGCTGTCAAATTGATAAACCCAGATCTTGTACAACTAAATAC
>CAYUWD010000014.1:0-40574 GCA_964448235.1 uncultured Bacteroidales bacterium
ATCCTTGCAACAACAAGAAAAAGAAGTTCAAGAAAAGGTGAAAAAAGAAAAGTTCAAAACGCAACAGCGGATTGTTGAAAAAGAATGGTAGAGTGTTATTCAATTATTGTCTTTCAATACTGTAGTAAATGAAGTAGTTTTATCTTATACCAATGTAACCACTCTTTGCTGCCGCGAGACTGTGTCTCGTGGTTTTGCAGTCCAAAGGATGCAACAATAATTTATTCAAACACCAACTTCTCAACCTTCACCAATTTCCCATCGATAAATAAATTACAAACATAAGCACCAGCACTCCAGCCTTTTGTTGGTATAACCGTAGTTTCTCCTGTAACAGGAATAACAGATTTTAAATGCCCATTTAAACCTGCAATTTTTATTTCAGCATTTTTGTAATTTGGTAAATCAACTTTAACCGTATAATTATGAGAACTTGGGTTTGGAAAAACCTGCATTTCTATATTTTCAAAATCTTGTATTTCGCTTCCCAACTCAATATAAATAGTTTTGTTGGCAGATTTTACACACTCGCCATCTGTAACAGTAACCTGAACATTGTATTCTCCAACATCGGTATAAGTATGTTCTACAGCTTGAGTTGACATTATAGGGCCAGTCGAAGTGCCAAAATCCCATTCCCAACTATCTACATAAGGATTATTATTGTACAAATTAACATCAACCTCACCGCCTTCGAGGTAAAAAGTATCTGCATAAGTGTTGATGCGAGGTTTTAAGTAATGGCAACCGTTGTCGGGCATGTATAGTTTGGCAAGACCATAAGCGCGCACATCGTTTGAATAGGTAAATGCACCGCCTATAATTAGTGTGTCTCTAAAAACCTCCAATGAAAATATGGATTCGTTAAAAGAACCCCCAATACTGTCCCATTGTTCTCCATCCCATCTATCAATTGACAATCTTATATCTGCACCTGCGCCAATATACCTTCCTGTAACATATAAATCTCCTCTATAAACAGCAAGTGCTTGATACCATGGAAATAGAGAACTATAGTCTCCATGTAGATTCCATTTAAATCCATCCCACATTGCGGTTCCAATAGATGGGGATCCTTCAATTTCAGTGAAGTCTCCACCTACATACAGAAAAGAGTTTATTGTATCTGTAATTAAGTCTCTAACTGTGCCGTTTGTCTGTACCGGCAATGTTTCCCATTCTGTGCCACTTATATGACGCCGTAAACCGTAATAACCACCTGCATATAAATCGCCGTTAAGAACCGCAAGTGCTCTTGTCCACATGCCCATGCTTCCAATATTTATCTTCACACCATTTGAATAAGCGGCAATTTTATAATATTCTGTATAACTTATGTTTTCAAAATTTCCACTTAAATATAGGGTATCTCTAAATACGCAAAAATCGTAAACAAAAGAATCTGGTTTTCCAATTCTTGCCATTTGCCAGTTTGTACCATTCCACATTGCCATATTTGTTGTATTTGGCTGATCACTGGCATGAGGAAAATCACCACCTACATACAAAGTGTCCTGATATATTGATACTGTAAAAACAGTACCATAAACACCTAGAGCGAAGCTATTGATAGTATCACCATCCCATTTCACAATACTGTAAACATCACTTGAGTTAGCCTTAGCAAATGTCCCTCCAATATATAACAACTCGTCATCATTATAATTATATAAGTCATAAACCTCAGCAAATCCTCCATAATTATTATATAAACTATCTATTCCATTAAATTCATAGCTCCATTCTTGGCATTTTAATGATGTTATTGATATAACCAACAGTAATAATATTATTGTTTTTTTACGCATAATCTAAAAAATTAATTGCAGGAGGTATAATTTGATTACACCTCCTGCAAAATTATTATTGTTTAATTACAAGTTTTTTAAATTCAATTATTTGTCCGTCAACTATAAGTCCGTAAGTATAGATACCCGGAGCAAGATTTCCTTTTTCTACGGTAAGAATATTTTCACCCTCCATTGCCTTGTATTCGGCAAGTTTTCTACCATACATATCGTTAATAAATATACTACCCGAGGATCCTTCAGGAACATAATAATCAATATATGTTTTGTCAGTAAATGGATCAGGATAATTATCCTCAATATAAGCTTGGTTTCCGGCACTTGCAAATTCAACTTCTTTAATAAGTTGTCTTGCGTTTCTTGTGCCCATAGTAATACACTCCGACACTTCCTCTCCACTTACAAGATAAAGAATAGATCTTGCATTTGCTGTGGCAAGACTTATAGGACATTTATATGCCAAATCTCTAATATAGTTATATTCATCAAGATTCATCTCAGAAACCGACTTATTATTACTGTACAAAGATATCAAAAATTCATTTAGGTTTAACCAGTCGATTATTTCATCGTTTATTTCAGGAATATCTGCGATTAATGAATCCCGCTCGCTCGGATTTCCTAATCAGAGTGTTTCTATTCTTTCTCAAACTCTAAACTAAATTTTTCATTATCACCAACAATTTTAACAATATAATTGCCACTTGCAAATTCTGAAACATCAATAACATTCAACTCGTTGTGGGCTATGACAACTTTGACTAATTGCCCTAAAGAATTGTAAATCTCACAGTTAACTGCAAGATGATTGAGCGGAGCCGAAATCACCGATTCTGTTAAATCCAAATACAAATTCTCTGATGTTGGATTTGGGTATAAACTCACAACATTTAATCTTTCCTCACCAATCCCACTGCCACAATTATCGTTTACAAGAACTTCTATTGTAAATTGTTAATCTTTGTAATTAAAATGTATAAATATTGTTGTATAATACTAGCTTATTAAACTAAATTGTTTTGAACCTTTGAATTTTCTTTTACAAAATAAGCTAATTTTTCCATTGAAGTTACCATATCATAGTTTTCGAGGAAAATATCTGATGGGACATTTAACGGAATGGAAGTAAAGTTAAGTATCCCCTTAATGCCAGTATTAACTAGCCTTTCTGCGATTTCTTGAGCTTCTTTTGGAGAAAGTGCCAAAATGGCAATAGTGGCATGGGTTTCATCTAAAATCATTTCTAAACTGTCGATATGATATGTCTTAATCCCAGATATCATTGTGTCGACTTTTGAAGAATCATTTTCAAATGCTGCGATAATATCTATTTTACTTCGTTTAGAATTAAAATAATTTGTAATGGCTTTACCTAAATGTCCCATGCCAATAACAATAGCATTATACTTTTTATCTGCATCAAGGATATTACCAATCTTTTCAATTAGTTCTTTTATATCATAACCTTTTTTTAGAGTGCCTGTGTAACCCATTAGCATTATGTCTCGTCTAACTTGAACAGGAGTTATGTGAAGCAGAGCAGCAAGCTCATGTGAGAAGATATGTGATTTGTTTTTATCATTGTAATTAAGAAGTACACGCCTATATAGGCTTAGTCTCTCAATTGTTTTTTCTGGTAACATGTTGTTTTCGTATTGGTTATTATTTACAAAAATAATAATTGTTATTAAATAAACAACACATTAAATTTATCTTAAATATCATCTGATGAGTGCAATTGTGTACATAATTTATTATCTTGGAATTTTATTACAATTGTATTAGTGTTTTAAGTTATTTAAATGACACAGAAAAAAGTATCAATACGAGATTTGTCAGAAGCTACAGGGATTTCTATTCCTAATATAAGAATATGGGAGTTGAGATATGGTGTTTTTAAACCGAAAAGAACTTCAACAAACATTAGAATTTATTCTCAGGATGATTTGTCGCGTATTATATTGATAAATTACTTACTTCAATCAGGATATAGAATTGGAAAAATTCATAATTATGAAATAACAAAATTACGTCAGATCGTAAAAAAAGAATTATTAGATAATTCGATAAATGTTTTTGAGAAAAATAAATTGCTATCTTTATTGATAGAAGGTGAGTTTTCATTATTAAATGATTTTGTAAAAGTATGTCTTGAGGATATTGCATCAGCAGAATTTATTTTTAATGCATTAGTCCCTGTTATAAAAATGCTACCGTTAATATCAAGCTTAAATGAAAATAACGAATGTTGTTGTGATTATGTTCGTAATATTTTAATGCAACGAATTTTAGTGTCTGTAGAAGTGCTTAAACATGCATATATTGAAAATATGGAAATTTTAATTCTGCAATCAGACAATAATGAACTTCCAATTAATATGTGTATTGCAAATTTTCTTGCTGTTTTAAAGAAGTATAAAACATATCTATTTTTGAATAATGTTAGTACTGATAGTTTAATTTCTTTAAAAATGAAGATGTCACCTGATGTAATTTATACTGAGTTTAATGAAAAGCAAGAAATTAGTGAAATTTCATACAGATTGCGTGTTATACAAGAAACATTCCCTCTATCAAAGATAATCGTTTCTGGGAAACGAATAGATAAAGTTTGGAAAACAATTTCTAATAGAATATATATTACAAGAAGTTTCGAAATTCTATATAAATCATTGTAGAATTTAATCACACTTAGTGATAATCTTTAATATGGAAAGTTTGTGTTTTCAGATCAATTAATTTATTTTTGCATAAAATAGAAAAAAATAAAATATGAAATTATTAGATGGTAAAACAGTTTTAGTTACTGGAGCCGCAAGAGGTATTGGTAAAGCTATTTCAATAGAGTGTGCTAAAGCAGGAGCAGACATTGCTTTTACAGATATTAAGAAAGATGAAAATTTTGAATCTTTGGAAAAAGAAATATCTGCTTTTGGAGTTAAAGTTAAAGGATATGAATCAAATGCGGCTAATCTTCAAAGTTCTCAAGAAACTGTTAATGAGATTGTTTCGGATTTTGGACGTATAGATGTTTTAGTTAACAATGCAGGTATAACAAGAGATACTCTTTTAATGAGAATGACTGAGGAGCAATGGGATATGGTTATAGATGTGAATTTAAAATCTGTTTTTAATTTAACAAAATCTGTTCAGAGAACGATGTTAAAACAAAGAAACGGATCAATAATAAATATGAGTTCTGTAGTTGGAGTGTCTGGTAATGCAGGACAAGCAAATTATTCTGCATCAAAATCCGGTATTATTGGTTTTACAAAATCAATTGCAAGAGAACTTGGTGCAAGAAATATTAGATGTAATGCAATTGCTCCAGGTTTTATAGAAACTGAAATGACCAAAGCAATTCCTGAAGAAGCACGAAAAGAATGGGCAGAAAAAATACCTTTAAAACGTGCAGGAACACCACAAGATGTTGCTAACCTTGTTGTTTTTCTTGGATCTGATATGTCTAGTTATATTTCTGGACAAGTAATTAATGTCTGTGGAGCAATGTTAACATAATTTAGTATTGGAATTATATTTTGAATATCCTTATTCTCTAATAATAGTAGCTGTAGTATTTTCAGCTGCTATTTCATTTCTATTATATTTTAGAGATAAGCTATTTAATGAGATTAAAATCTGGAAAAAGTGGTTGATGACTTTTTTTCGATTTGTTTTCGTTCTAATAATATCACTCTTACTTCTTAGTCCTATTATAAAAACAAAAGGAATAATAGTCCAAAAACCTATTATTGCTGTTGTACAGGATAATTCTTTATCAATAGTTTTGAATAAAGATTCACTATATTATAGAGAGGCTTATTTAAAGGATTTAAAATTATTAATAAATAAGCTTTCTGAAAAATATGAGGTGAAGTTTCTGAGTTTTTCAGAAAACACATATAGCGATACTTCAATAAATTATTTTGGTAATCAAACAGATATTTCATCTGTGTTTCCAGAAGTAATTTCGAGATTTGCAGGCATGAATCTTGGAGCTCTTGTCCTTGCATCAGACGGAGTTTATAATAAGGGAAGTAATCCTATCTATACAAGAAATTTGAAATTCCCCGTTTATACAATAGCTTTAGGAGATACTGTATCACAAAAAGATTTAATTGTAAAAGATATTTTACATAACAAACTTGCATTTTATGGAAATAAATTTCCTGTAAAATTGATTGTAGATGCTAAAAAATGTATAGAAAGTAATGCAGAATTAACAATATACAGAAATAAAAAAGTAGTATATGCAGAAACGATAAAACTGCCTGAAGAAAATAACGTGGGAACTATAGATATTGAATTGCCTGCTGATTTACTCGGAGTGCAAATGTATGATTTTAAATTACAATATCTTGATAATGAGATAAGTTATGAAAACAATCATGCATCTATTGTTGTAAATGTAATTGATAATCGAAATAAAATACTTATCTTATCAAGTGGCCCACATCCCGATATTGGAGCATTGAATTTTGCTTTAAAAGATAATCCTGATTTTGAGACTAAAATTGAATATGTAAATAATTTTAATGGTTCAATTAGTGATTATGATGTAGTAGTATTAAATCAATTACCATCAAAAAAGAACAATATTACTTCTATAATTTCAGAAATAGATAAAAATAAGACTTCTGTTTTATTTATTATGGGGAATAATACATCTTTGCCTGCTTTAAATAATTTAGATAAAGGTTTAATTGTAAAGAGTCTTAGTGGGAATTCAGATGATGCTAAACCAATATTTAATAAAAATTTTAGTGCTTTTGGGGTAGATATAAATGAAATGACATTTATGAAATTTTCTTCTTTAAAGGTAATTTTTGGAGATTATTCGATAACTTCAGATGCGAAAGTTTTATTATATCAGGAAATAAATGGGGTTAAAACTGAAAAACCGCTAATTATGTTTTCGGAACAAGAGGGGGTTAAAGCAGGTTTTATAGTTGGTGAAGGGATTTGGCGGTGGAGAATAGATGATTATAAAAACAATTCTGGACATGATAGTTTTAAATTAATTATAAATCGCATTTTTCAGTATTTAATTGTTAAAAAATTACAAAACAAACTCATAGTAGAGTCAAAACAAGTATTTAGTGAAAATGAAAATGTGATTTTTACAGCAGAGTTTTATAATGAAGCTTTTGAATTAGTATCAAATCTTGATTTGGAAATGATTTTAAAAGATTCTGATGGTAAAGAATATTCCTATGTTTTTGGAGAAGCAGATAATTCTTATAGATTGGATTTAGGAAGGTTAACGGTTGGTTCATATGATTATAATGTGAAAACAGAATTTGATGGTAAATCTTTTACGTTTAATGGTAAAATTATAGTAAAAGATATTAATGTTGAGGCATTAAATACTATTGCAAATCACAATGTATTAAATAAAATGTCAGAAATTACAGGTGGTAGAATGGTTTATCCATCAGAGATGTTTGATCTTATAAATGAAATAGACAATAATCCTAATATTACAAATATTGCATATGAAAGAGAAAAGTTATATACGATTACAGATTTGTATTTTTTGTTTTTTGTGATTTTACTTTTTGCAGTAGTTGAATGGTCACTTAGAAAATACTGGGGGGGGTATTAGGTTGGTTGTTAGATATTGTTTTTTGTTTTTATTTGGAATCATGATTCTTGAAAAAAGATTTTTTTTACTGTTTTAAAAATCAATTTAATATCTGTTTTTATTCCCGCCTGATTGATATATTTTATGTTTAGGTTTAATTTTGTTGGCATAACTTCTTCAATGTATGTTTTTTCAGGATTTTTAGATTTTGCAAGTATTTCGTTTTCGTTACTGTATTCTATAGATGCATAATCAGTAATTCCTGGTCTAAGATTAAGAACTTTTAATTGATTTTCATTGTACATATTTACATATTTTCGAACTTCCGGGCGAGGACCAACAAAACTCATATCTCCAATAAATACATTTAATAGTTGAGGTAGTTCGTCTAGTTTATATTTGCGCAGATAATATCCAATTTTAGTAACTCTGTTATCTTTTGCTCCAACTGTTAAAAGACCTTTTTTGTCAGCATTGGGGGTCATTGTTCTGAATTTAAAAATTCTAAAGTCCTTATTATTTTTCCCAACTCTTACTTGAAGATAAAATATATTCCCTTTAGAGTCTATAACTATTAATATGGCAATAATAATTAACAATGGTAATAGAAATAGAAGTCCCAAAAATGAAAAAAATATATCAAATGCTCTTTTCATTTACCGATAACTTTTTTTACAGAATCTTTTACAGCTTTAACAATTGTTTGTAATTGTTCGTCTGTTAAATCATAAAATACTGGAAGGCTAATTTCACATTTGTAGTTTTCAAATGCCTGAGGATAGACAGAAATTTTATATCCTAAAGATTTGTAAAATGTGAATAAAGGAAGTGGTTGAAAGTGTACGTTAACAGAAACATCTTTGTCAAAAATGTTTTTTATGATAGCATCTCTTTGGTCTTCACTAATATTATTTACTCTTAGAAGATAAACATGATAAGAAGATAGCTTAGATTCAGTTTCAAAAACAGGGGTGCGAAAATTTAGGTTGTTTTTAAATGCAGATGTGTAAAAATCAAAAATCTGACGACGTTTTATTAGCGTATCATTATCGTATCTTTCTAGTTCAACTAATCCCATTGAAGCTTGAATGTCTGTCATGTTAGATTTGAATCCAGCAGTTATAACATCATATCTCCAATTTCCTTTGCTTTTTGCAAGAGCATCTTTATTTTGACCATGTAAAGATAGCACACATAAGAATTTATAGAGTTCTTCATTGTCAAAAGGCGATGGAAGATTTAAAGCAACAGCTCCACCTTCAGCAGTGGTAAGGTTTTTAACAGCATGAAAAGAAAATACAGATATATCTGCTAAACTTCCAGTTTTTTTGTTCTTATAACTAGCTCCGAGAGAATGAGCAGAATCAGATAATATTAATATTCGTCCAAGCTGTTCTTGTATTTTATTATTTGGGGAGAAAAGAGTTTTAATTATAGGAGCTTTAACTAGAGAGTAAATTTCATCATAATCACAAGGGAAACCGCTTATATCAACAGGAATAATTGCTTTTGTACGTTTGGTGATAGCATTTTTAATGCTATTTATACTTATATTAAAATCATCTTCATTTATATCTACCATTACAGGTGTTGCCTCGCAATGAATAATTACATTTGCACTTGCACAATATGTGTATGCAGGTACAATTACTTCGTCCCCTTTTCCAATACCGAACCATCTTAGCATAAGTTCGAGCCCTGCTGTTGCAGAATTAACACATAATGTAGATTTAGCTCCAGTATATTTAGACAGTTTTTTTTCAAAAAGTTTTGTTTTAGGTCCAGTTGTTATCCAACCGGATTTAAGAGTGTCAATTACTTCATTAATTATTTTATCGTCTATTCTGGGGGGTGAAAAAGGAATCATATTATTAATATTTAGTGTTCAAAATTATAAAAAAAGCTTGGATATGAATAATAATTAGCCAAAAAACAGATAAGCAATAAAGATTGCTGCAATTATTCCTGCCAGATCGGCAAAAAGTCCTGCGGTAACAGCATATCTGGTGTTTTTTATTCCAACAGATCCAAAATATACAGCAATAATATAAAAAGTAGTGTCAGTTGCTCCTTGAAATGTTGCTGCAAGCTTTCCGGCAAAAGAGTCAACACCTAAGTTTGGAGCATTGCTACTCATAATTTCAATCATCAACCCTCTTGCTCCGCTTCCACTTAGTGGTTTCATAAACGCAACTGGTAAGGCATCGACAAAGCGGGTATCAGATCCAAATAAATTAAAAAACCATCTAATACCGTTTATTACTGCATCCATTCCTCCAGATGCTCTAAATACTCCAATAGAAACAAGAATAGCAACTAAAAAGGGAATTATTTTAATAGCAATTTTAAATCCTTCTGTGGCTCCTTCAATGAAAGAGTCATAAATATTAATTCTTTTTCTTATTCCTAATAAAATGAAAATTACAATTATCAGAAACAAAATTATATTTGCAATTAAGGTAGAAACTGTGTTTAAATTACTTGCTGATAATAGTGTGAAACCATATATTGCTCCTGATATTAAAATAGTCATACCACCTAAATAGAGCAATACTTCTTTGCAAAAAAGGTTGATTTTTTGATAAAGAGCGACAGTAATGATTCCAATCAGAGTACTAAAAAAAGTACTAAGTAAAATTGGTAAAAATATGTCCGAAGGATTTGCTGCACCTAGTTGTGCTCTATATACCATTACACTTATGGGTATTATTGTAAGTCCCGAAGTGTTAAGTACCAGAAACATTATCATTGAATTAGATGCAGTATCTTTTTTTGTATTTAGTTTTTGTAATTGAGTCATTGCTTTTAAGCCTAGTGGAGTAGCTGCATTGTCAAGTCCAAGCATATTGGCTGCAATATTCATTACCATAGATCCATAAACAGGGTGGTGTTTTGGAATTTTTGGAAATAGTTTATTAAACAATGGGGATATTCCTCTTGATAAGTAATTTATTGCTCCACCTTTTTCTCCAATTTTCATAATTCCTAACCATAGTGTCATTACTCCGGTTAATCCTAATGAAAGTTCAAAACCAATCTTTGCATTACTGAATGTCCCATTCATTATTTCGGTAAATATATCTAAATCTCCGAAAAATATCAGTCTTATTAATGCTATAATAAAGGCTAATAAGAAAAATGCTATCCATATGTAATTTAGTGCCAAAGTCTTAATTTTTTGTAAAACTACAATGTTTTAGCTAAGATTTTAAATAGTTAATACAAATTGTATCAACAAAGTTTTTAACAGATAAAACTATGAGATTAAGTTAGTGTAAGTAAATATTTTTGATTTACTGGTTTTGATTATAGTTTTAAGAAAAGTACAATTAATCGAGACTAGGCATGTAATCATTTGAAATTACTTTCATTTCGATTCTTCTGTTTTGTTGATTAGCTGCCTCTTTTTGGGCAGGAGTAAGTGTGTTAATAAATTTTTCATTAAGCACTGTTCCTTCCGGTAGGAATGGAAATCTTAAGTCTTCTTTTGTTATTATTTTCGGTTGTGATTCACCATATCCTTTAGCAACAAGTCTTCCAGCAGGAATTCCTTTAGATGTAACATAATCAGTTACAGATTTAGCCCGTTTCTGTGATAGTTCAAAGTTCGCTTCATCAGTTCCAACCATATCGGTATGAGCAGATAGTTCGATTACAAGGTATGGGTTGTTTATCATTATTTTTATTATGCTGTCTAATACATATTTTGATGGTTCTGTTAATTCCCATTTCCCAAATTCAAATTCTATATTTGGTATTTCAAAGGTCTTATTAAAAGTTTCTAATTTAATTTCATAATCAAATACTTTATCAAATTCTAATGAATCTGTTGTAAATCTTGATTTTCCATTAAAATATCCATCTTTTGTAACAACAAAGACATAGTCAGTTTTTGGTTTAAGTTTAAAATCAAAGCGGCCTTCATTTTCTTTAATAGATGTTGTATCTCTAAATATAGATCCATCACTACCAAAAAGTAAAACGGCACAAGAATCAAGTACTGCATCTGTGTCAAGATCTTTTGCTATTCCTGTCAGGCTAAAGATTAGTGGAGGTTTAACAAAGAAGTAAATATCTTCTCCTTTTGAACCTTTCCTGTCAGATGTGAAATAGCCTTTATCTTCATTCTTATAATAATAGATGCCAAAGTCATTTCCATTGCTATTAAAAGGTGGTTTTAAATTTTCTGATACCCATCTGCTTTTTTTATTTTTTGTTGCAATAAAAATATCTAGTCCACCCATTGTTGGATTTTTTGTAGATGAATAAAAAAAAGTGGAATCATTGCGTAAGTATGGAAACATTTCATCGTAAGCGGAGTTAATTGCAGGTCCCATGTTTTTAGGTCTTGACCATCCTTCATCACCATTTTCGACATACCAGATGTCTGCACCACCAAAACCGCCTTGCATGCGTGCAGAAAAGTATATTTTATTTTTATCATCAGAAACCGCAGGATGTCCTATTGAAACAGTATCAGGCACTAATGAGAGATTTGTTCCATTCATCCATTCTCCCTCAACTTTTTGTGCTTCATAAATTTGGCAACCAACTTTTCTTCCTTTTTCTGCAATACAAGAGGTGAAGTAAAAATTTCGTCCTTCGTTAAAAATACAGGGAGTGCCTTCATCAAATTCGGTATTTAATGAATCTATCGGGACTGGGTCTGTCCATTCTTGTTTTCTATCAAATTTTGTAATGTATAAATCAGAGAATTTTTGACCTGTAATTCCGCTTGATCTTTTCCCCTTCGATTCATCTCTGGTAGAGCTAAAATAGACATGATCATAGCCATTTTTTTCGTCAACTGTTGGGCTAAAATCATTTTTTCTTGTATTTATATGTTTAGCTTTTTCTATCTTAAATCTTGTTGGTAATTCTATCCACTCAAGAGCAAGATTAACAGATTTAATACCATTTTTTGCTATAGAATCATTTGGGGATAATATCAATACATCATTATAATACTCCAAGGCCTTTTCGTAATTTCCAAGTTGTATTTCTATTTCTGCTAATCTTATTGTCGAGATTTGTTCATAGTCATCAACTTTTGCACTACGTCTAAAGTTCGAACGTGCTTTTTTGTAATTTCCAATTAAATAGTAACATTCCCCAATTTTATAATAAATACTTGTGCGGAGTTTTTTATTATCTAGCTTTTTTAAAATTCCTGAATATTCTTGAATAGCTCTCCAATATTCTCCGGATTCAAAAATTGCATCAGCTTTTTTAAGTTTTTTATCTTGTGCGTTTGCACTAAATACAAAAATAGTTAATAGAATTGACAGTATTGTAAAAAATTTAATCTTCATTAATTAATCATCAAAATATTTTAAAATTAGTTGATAACGATAAAAAATTACAATTATTATTTTAAAAGAAACAAAAATAGTAATTATAGTATATAAATTAAGAAAAAAATTAAATAGCATAGTAAATTGAGATTAGGGAATCAATTTAGAGATAAATAATTATAAATAGAATAAATTATTGAGCAGCTGCTAGATGTAATGTTGTTAATATTGCTCCTGAAACAAAAATTCCACTAAGAACACCTAATGTAGTGTTTTTAAATATTTTTTTTCTACCTGTTGATCTGTAGCCATAAAGGTATAAATCATCATTTATTGCGTATTCATGTCTTTTAATTACATATTTTTCGGAAGGTCTGACAAATGCCATTCCTGCTGTGTAAAAAATCGGGAATACCCACATCGACATTCCTTCCATTGGGAGTAATAATGTGCAGCCTACTGCTACTCCGGATGCAAATGCCCACCATGGTTTATATTCTTGTAACGCATTTTGTCTTCCTATAACTATGCTACTCATTTCATCAACTGTAAATTCTTCTTCAAGAAGTTGCATATATATTATGCTGTCCTGTCCGTTTATTGAGATAGAAAACACATTATCAAGTTCAGAATATGTATTTTTTATTTTATTATTCTTTTTTAATAGACTATAATTCATATATCCTTCTTGTGTATGAAATACATAGGATTCAAGTTTTATTTGTCTACCATCAAGTAAGTTGAGTTGGTTTTGTGAATATCCTACTAAAAGAATTGATAATAATATAATTAGTGTAAGTATGTTTTTCATTTTTTGTATAGTTAATATACTTCAAAAGTAAGAAAAAAAAATAATTATAGAATTATTGTTTAAAAAAAAGTTTAATTGTTTTTAAAATATGACAAAAGATGTTATTTAATTGTGTACATTTTTTTACTTTTACACACTAAATATTAAACGTTTAAAAAATATTGGAAATGATAAAACAAGAGTTTTCTTTACGTCACATTGGCCCTCGTAAAACAGATTATGTTAAAATGTTATCAAAAGTGGGTGTTAAAACTATTGATGCTTTAATAGATCAAATTATTCCAAAAGCTATTAGATTAAAATCTCCTTTGGCTATTCAGGATTCATTTACAGAATATGAGTATTTAAATAGGGTAAAAGAGATTGCATCAAAAAATAAAATATATCGTTCATTTATAGGAATGGGGTATTATGGAACCAATGTTCCATCAGTAATATTGCGAAATGTTTTTGAAAATCCGGGTTGGTATACATCATATACTCCATATCAGGCAGAAATTAGTCAAGGACGTTTGGAAGCTTTACTGAATTTTCAGACATTTATTACAGAATTGACCGGAATGGAAATTGCAAATTGTTCATTGCTTGATGAGGCATCATCAGCTGCTGAAGCTATGAGTATGATGTTTAGTGCACGTTCTCGTAAAGCTGTAAAAGAAGGTAAAAATGTACTTTTTGTTGACGAAGATATTTTTCCACAAACGCTTGATGTTATTAAGCTAAGGGCAGAACCAATTGGAGTGGAGGTTGTTTCCGGGAAATTTAATGATTATGAATTTTCAGAAAAAGATTTTGGTGCAATATTGCAATATCCAGCTGCTAGTGGAGAGATAAAAGATTATTCTTCCTTTGCAGATAAGGCTCATGAGTCAGAAGTGCTAGTAACAGCTGTTGTAGATATTATGTCGCTTGCTTTAATAAAGGCTCCTGTTATTTGGGGTGCTGATATTGCAGTGGGATCTACACAGAGATTTGGCATACCTATGGGGTATGGTGGTCCTCATGCTGGTTTTCTTGCAACAGCAGATAAATATAAAAGAAGTATGCCTGGTAGAATTATAGGAGTATCTGTAGATAGATATGGAAATAAGGCTCTTAGAATGGCTCTTCAAACCAGAGAACAGCATATAAAACGTGAAAAAGCAACTTCAAATATTTGTACAGCACAAGCTTTACTTGCAACTATGGCAGGTATGTATGCTGTGTATCACGGACCTAAAGGGATTAGGCAAATTGCACAAAATATATTTATAGCCGCACAAAATATTATGGAGCAACTTGAAAATTTGGGATACTCTATTAAGCACAAGCAAGTTTTTGATACAATAAAGATTAATTTGCCTCTTGGGGTTAAAGCTGAAGATATTTCAAAATTGGCTCTTGCTAAAAATATGAATTTTAACTATTTTGTTGAAGGTGAGGTCTCTATTAGTACAGATGAAGTAATTAGTCTGGATGAAATAAATACAATATTATCAATATTTGCTAATGCTAATAACAAAACATTTATTCCTTTAAAAGAATTAAATGATAGTTATACGATTTCTAAAGAATTTTTGCGTACAGATGAATATTTAAAACAAAAAGTCTTTAATATATATCATAGTGAAACAGAAATGATGCGTTATATAAAGAGACTTGAAAACAGAGATATTGCTTTAAATAGATCTATGATATCTCTTGGTTCTTGTACAATGAAACTAAATCCTGCAACATCAATGTTGCCTTTAAGCTGGGCAGAGTTTGGGAATATTCATCCTTTTGTTCCTGCAGATCAAGTAGAAGGATATCATGAGTTAATAAGTGAATTAGAGCGAGATCTTTCTGAAATTACTGGTTTTGCGGCAACAAGTTTGCAGCCAAATTCAGGAGCTACAGGTGAGCATACTGGTCTGATGGTAATTAGAGAGTATCATATTTCCAGAGGAGATGATCATAGAAAAGTTTGTATAATACCTTCGTCTGCACATGGGACAAATCCTGCTAGTGCTGTTATGGCAGGAATGAAAGTAGTTGTTGTAAAATGTGATGAAAATGGAAATATCGATGTGAATGATCTTCGAGAAAAAGCAAATCAATACAAAGATGAATTGGCTGCAATAATGATAACATATCCTTCAACTCATGGAGTATTTGAAAGTAAAATACTAGAAATTATGGATATAATTCATGAGAATGGTGGACAAGTATATATGGATGGTGCAAATATGAATGCACAAGTTGGTTTAACTAATCCTGGAACCATTGGAGCAGATGTTTGTCATTTAAACTTACATAAGACATTTGCGATTCCTCATGGAGGTGGAGGCCCAGGTGTTGGTCCAATTGGTGTTGCTGCTCATTTGAAAGAATTTTTACCAACTCATAAATTAGTAAAAACTGGTGGAGAAAAAGGAATAAAAGCTGTTGCTGCTGCTCCTTTTGGTAGTGCTTTTGTGTTACCGATAACACATGCATATATTAAAATGTTAGGAGAGAGTGGATTGCGTCAATCTACAGAAATTGCAATGCTAAATGCAAATTATATTGCTAAAGAATTAAAAGGATATTTTGAAGTATTATATACTGGTGAAACTGGTAGATGTGCTCATGAGATGATACTAGATGTAAATAAGTTTAGGCAAGAATATGGAGTTGAAGCTGCTGATATTGCCAGACGTTTGATGGATTTTGGTTATCATGCTCCAACTTTGTCTTTCCCTGTGCATGAAACACTAATGGTAGAGCCTACAGAAAGTGAGAGTAAAGAGGAACTAGATCGCTTTGTAGAAGTTATGAAAACTATAAAGAATGAATGCGAAGATATTAAGTCCGGGAAATTGGATAAAGATGATAATCCAATAAAAAATGCTCCTCACACTCAAATTGAATGTATGAGTAGTGAATGGAATCATAAATATACAAGAGAGCAAGCAGCATTTCCATTAGAATGGATTAAGGAAAACAAATTCTGGCCATTTGTAGGGAAGATAGATAATGGATATGGTGATAGAAATTTAATGTGTACTTGTAATCCAATAGAATCTTATATGTAATTATTATAATTATAGTATAAAAAAGCAGGATTGATTTAAGAAATCCTGCTTTTTTTGTTTTATTCCAGTAACTTATCTGCAGCAAATTCGATTACATTATCAATACCGGTTTCAGCTGCATCGTCAGAAAGTATTATAGTGTAATCCGGAGGGACACCATTTTCATAATTGTTGCCATCTACTGCTATTGTACGTGTTATTGAAAAACGATAAGTCCAGCCATTAGGTAGTTGCCCTCCATTGGGTAAGCCAAGACCTCCTCCGGTTGTGTCTCCAACAAGAAATACATCTTCATATGCATAAGTGCAAACAGAGAAGAAAGATGTTGCGCTATATGAACCTCTGTCAATTAATACTGCTATTTTTTTTGTATATACATCACTATCAGATTTTACAGATTTGACTTCTTCAAGTATACTAAAGTCATCATGTTCAGGGCCATCTTTAATTTGAGTTTGATATAATAATCTTTCATCCTTGGAAAATAAAGATAAAAGAGTAAATACATTATTAACATAACCACCTCCATTTTGACGTAAGTCGATAATAAGACCTTCTGTATTTTTATATCGATTTAATAAATAGTCAATTTCCTTTTTAGTTATAACAGAATTTGCAAATGATGAATAACGAATATATGCAATCTTTTCATTTTTAATAAAATTGTGTGCAAATCCTCCTGTTGTATAGTAATTAGAACCTAAATAATTTTCTTTCAGTATTCTTGTGTTTATGTTGACAGGTCCAAGCATTGTAATATCATATCGTGACACATTGAATGATGAAAATAGGTTGACATGACCATCTTTTAACTCATTTAGCATAGATCCAAGAACTAAAAAAAGACTATCTTCGCTTATGTCAGGATTAATTTTTATAAGGTAAACATTATAAATGCTATCCCAATTTACGTTTTTATAATCTAAAAAAGCATATCGTTCATTAACTTCATTCCACAAATAAAAAAAGTTTGACTCAGGAGTGTTTTCTATTTCTTTTTCAAAAACAATCTTTTCACAAGATGGGAAAAAGAATAGAATGAGTATTCCTACAATAATAATTGATGTGATATATTGTGTTTTCATAAATTAGTTATTTGATTTTAAAAACTAAACTAAAAAGTAAAGTGTGTTTAGATGTATCTAAACGATTTAATGAATATTTGCCAGAAGTAAAGAAGTCCCAATTGTAGGATAATTTAATCATATTTCCGTTAAATAGTATTCTTGCCAATGATATGTTTGTATTCATTCCTGAAAAAACTTTTCCATACATTTTGTACCCGGGGAGTAGTAATTCTGGTTGAGTTGCATTTCCAGGATTTGTAAAACCCGGTCTGTATATGAATGAATAAATTGGAATCCCGGTTTTAAAACTTAGTAAATATTTTTTTTCTTTTCGTCTATATTTGATTAGCCATAAAATTTTTTTTTCTTTGGATTTTCGTGTCCATTTTTTAGTTATGAGATAATTAATATTTATACTACTTATGTTGTCAAAAGTAAATGCTGCATTTCCGAAATAGTTGTTTGTCCTTAATGCAGTTGAGTTGTTAATTGATAAACCTGGCCAATTTCCAAAACTATTATTTGTGAATTCGTCATAATTTCTAAAATATGATAATTCAAAATCAAATATATTTCCAGATCCATTGTAAAAATCATTTTCACTACTTGTTAAGTATAAACCATTGGATGTATTAAAATTAAATGTTATTAGGTTTTTATTAAACAAATTTGAATACTTTATCTCAATAGTTGGTAATACTCCTGTATAAAATAGTGGCGATGTTGACATGTCTCTGAGACTACCTATTGTTAATCCTCCTGAAATGTCTATGTAACTTCCATTATTGTAGGTAGTATCATTTGTCGATTGTGAAAATACAACAAAACTGCAAGTCGCAAAATAGATAATAAGTAATAAGTTCTTCATAAATTTAGTTCATAAGATTATGCAAATTTAAAAAACTCTATTAATATCAAACATTTATTTAAGTTTTTTGGAATTTTGTTTAAGATAGATTTCTCGTAACATTGAGACAGTAAATAAAACAATTTAAGTAGCATGTGAAAAATACTCGAATTTTAATTTAATATGGTTCTTATATGTTTATTATTTACTTATTTTTGTTGAATAAAATTTTGAAAATGCGTAAAATATATTGTATTGGGGAAACAGTTTATGATATAATTTTCCAAAATGGAAAAGCTATAGAATCACGACCAGGGGGACCAACATTAAATTCGGCTGTTTCCTTAGGGCGCCTTCAAGAAAAAGTCTATGTTGTTGGAGATCAGGCAAATGATGGGATTGGAAACATAATTGCTGATTTTTTGGTGGATAATAATGTTTCAACAAAATATCTTACTTTATATAATGGAGCAAAATCTCGTATGCTTTTGGCTTTTTTAAATGATTCTAACGAGCCAAATTATAGTTTCTATAAGATTCGTGTTGATGAAAAAGTTAAAATCAATTTTCCGGAAGTAAAAAAAGACGATATTGTTCTTTTTGGATCATTTACATCAATAAAGGAAGAAGTTAGAGATGATTTAGTTAATTGCCTGAAAACTGCACGGGAAGCAGGAGCCATAATTATTTATGATCCAAATTTTAGACCTGCACATATTAAAATACGAGATAAAGTAATTGATTATATATGTGAAAATATTCACTTATCTCATATTGTGAAAGGTTCAAATGAAGATTTTCAAAATATATTTATGACAGCATCTGCTCATTCAACAAGAGAAATCATTAAAATGAATGGATGCGAAAATCTTATATATACTGCAAATAAATATGGGGTTAATTTGTTTACTCCCGATTTTCATAAAATATTTGATGTGCCTCGTATAAATCCAGTGTCAACTGTAGGAGCCGGAGACAATTTTAGTTCAGGTTTAATTTATGCTTTGATTAAGGAAAATGTTTATGCTTCTGATTTGGATAAACTAGATCATGATGTTTGGCGTACAATAATTAGAGTCGCAATTGATTTTGCAATAAATGTTTGTGAAAGTTATGATAATTATATTGGACATGATTTTGTTAATGAGTATATTGTCCATAATAGAATAAGAGAATGCTAAGTTATATATATATATCTGTAATTTTCTAAAAAGGCTATAAGATGTTAACATTAATCCAAAATGCTACAATAATTAATGAAGGAACAAGACAAAAAGCAGATGTTCTTATTAAAGATGATAAAATTAATAAGATATCTCCGGCAGGAAGTATTAGTGTTAAAGTAGATAAACAGATTAATGCTAAAGGCTTATGGCTTTTACCAGGAATAATTGATGATCAGGTTCATTTTCGTGAACCTGGAATGACTCATAAAGCTGATATATACTCTGAGTCGAGGGCAGCAGCAGCAGGAGGCGTGACTTCGTATATGGAGATGCCAAATACTAAGCCATCAACTACTACTATAGATTTGCTTCAAAAGAAGTTTGATATTGCAAAAAATAGTTCGATTATTAACTATTCATTTTTTATTGGGGCAACAAATGATAATGCTGATTTAATATCGAAAATAGATACTGAAAGTGTTGCCGGAGTTAAAATGTTTTTGGGCTCTTCAACAGGAAATTTGTTGGTTGATGATAATGAAGCCATAAAAAAAATTCTTTCTTTATCGCCAATAATTGTTGCTGCACATTGTGAAGAAGATTCTATAATTAATAAAAATTTCGAATTGTATAAAGAGGAGTTTGGTGATAATATTCCGATTAAACATCATCCTGATATACGTTCAGAAGCAGCATGTTATTTTTCATCTGCAAAAGCAGTTCAAATTGCAAAAGAAACTGGTGGTTATTTACATATTTTTCATATTAGTACCCAAAAAGAATTAGAACTTCTTTCTGATATCCCATTAGAAGCAAAAAAAATCAGTGCTGAAGTTTGTGTACATCATTTGTGGTTTAATGATACTCAATATGATAAATTAGGGACAAAAATTAAGTGGAATCCAGCGATAAAAAAAGAAACTGATAGATTAGCTTTAATTCAAGCTTTAAAAGATGGAAAAATAGATATTGTTGCAACCGATCATGCACCTCATAGAATTGAAGAAAAAGAAAATGTTTATACAAAAGCTCCATCCGGGGGGCCAATGGTACAACATTCTCTTTTAGTTATGCTTGAATTGGCAAATCAGGGGTGTTTTTCAGAAGAGGAGGTTGTTAAATGGATGTGTCATAATCCTGCAAAACTGTATAAAATTGATTTAAGAGGTTTTATAAAGGAAAACTATTATGCAGATTTGGTAATTGTTGACCCATCTGATAAAATAACAGTATCAAAAAACAATATATTATACAAATGTGGATGGTCTCCGCTAGAAGGAACAACATTTCACAATAAAGTATTAACAACTTTTGTTAATGGTAAGTTAGTTTTTGATAAAGGTAAGATTGTTGAAAACAATTCAGCAATGCAATTAAAATTTAGCAGGTAAACATACTTATATCTTATGAAAATAATAGTTTTTGTTTTAGTACTTCTAATATCGGGGACAATTTTAGGGCAATTAAATCAAACAAAATATTATTTAAAGAAAAAACAGGAAATTCTTTATGGTGAATGTAATATTGATGGTTTTAAACAGGGTGAATTTGCAGGATGGTTTTTGAATGAATATAAAAACTACAATGTTACAGATACTCTGATTAATGACATTTCCGAGATTTCGTTAGATAGTATATATGTGTTTTTGGGAACTTGGTGTAGTGATACAAAAAGAGAACTTCCTCATTTTTGTAAAATATTGAATTATGATTGTTTTTCGAAAGTTAAAGTAAGATATTTTGCGTTTGATGGGAATAAGAATAATGATGTGATTGATACAGAGGAATTTAATATACACTATCTGCCTACATTTGTTTTTTATTATAATGGGGATGAGTTGGGGCGGATAATTGAAACACCTGTCATTAGCCTTGAGGAAGATATTATGAATTTATTGATTAAGTTGAGTGATTAGTATAAGTTTAATTTGATTCAAAAATTTTTGAATAGGAATGGAGATTTATAAATCAAATTTTAATTGATCTGGTCTATCGTTTATATCAGATTGTTTTTTGTTTTCATAATCAGAGTTATAATCTTCAATATTTATTAAATCAAAACCACAAGCTTTTAGTATTTTTTTCTTTTCTTTTTGTGGTTCAGATTCTATTTTTGATAAAACTATATCAAATACATCAGTCAAAAGTTTATCCGTATCTGTTCTAATGCCTTCAATATTTTCTATTTCTGCTTGTTTTACATTATATGTATTATTTTTTACTCTTACAGCTTCGGCAAATTTTTCTACCCATACTTTGACAGAGCCAATGCTTGGATTGGTAAAATATTTACCTCCTTCAGAAGTTCTTTTATAATCGTCTTTAAATAATTTTTCTGCTACATTTAATAATTGAACATCTGACTTAAATTCAGGTATTTCGAAAGGATAAGATAATTCATAATAATTAACAGTATTTTGAGGAATTTCTCCCCTTTGTATTGCCATTTGCATTGTTTGAAAGTAATGCTTAACAAAAATAGAAGCTTTATTAAATAGATTTAAAAATTGATCATTTTGTTGTTTTTGTTCTTTTTCAATATATTCTTCATATGCTCGGATTTTATCAAAAATATCAAAATATTTATATGCTCTTTGTAGTAAATGATCATCAAATTCAGATACCATGTCGGGATCAGAAAAAATAAGGTCATTACATTTCTTCAGTATTGTATATCTTTCAATATCTTTATTGATAAAAACAGGTCTAAGCATATAAAATATAAATCTAATACAAAGTTAAAACCTTTTAATTAAAATATTTGTAAATCATATCCTAAAGTATTTAACAACATCTTGTTTATTTATTTCAGAATTTAAGTAATGCATTTTTATTTAATTATGTGTATGTAATAATTAAAATCTTTTGTAAGTTTGTGTCCATAAAATAAAAAACATGCGTTTTAGGAGAATTTTATTAAAACTTAGTGGTGAGTCATTAGCTGCAGAAAATAAGCAGGGTATAGACGAAAAACGTTTGATGCACTATGCAACTCAAATAAAAGAAATTGCAGATTCTAATGTTCAGATAGGTATTGTTATTGGAGGTGGAAATATCTTTAGAGGATTGTCGGGACAAGATAGAGGTTTTGATAGAGTTAAAGGTGATCAAATGGGAATGTTGGCAACAGTAATAAATTCTCTTGCGTTAAGTAGTGCATTTGAGTCTATTGGGCAAAAATCTCAGGTTTTTACTGCTTTTAAAATTGAATCTCTGGGCGAAAGATATAATAAACCACAAGTAATGCAAGAACTGAATAATGGAAATATTTGTATTTTTTCTGGTGGAACAGGAAATCCATACTTTTCAACAGATACAGCTTCTGCTTTAAGAGCAATTGAGATTGAAGCAGATGTTTTTCTTAAAGGGACTCGTGTTGATGGGGTTTATACAGCCGATCCTGAAAAAGACCCTAATGCAATTAAACTTGATAAATTAACATTTGATGAAGTTTATAAAAAGCAGCTTAAGGTAATGGATTTAACTTCTTTTACTTTGTGTAAAGAAAACAATATGCCTGTAATCGTGTTTGATATGGATACAGAAGGAAACCTTATGAAAGTAATGACAGATATAAATGTAGGTAGTTATATAAGCAATAAAAAATAAAATTATACTATGGAAGAGCTTGAACTTTATATGGATGCTGCCAAAGAAGGAATGGATGCAGCAATAGGACATTTAAAAAGAGAATTGTCAAAAGTGCGTGCAGGAAAAGCATCTCCATCAATGTTGGATAGTGTTAAGGTAGATTATTATGGTGTTGTGACACCTTTGGCACAAACAGCAAATATTACAACTCCTGATGCAAAAACAATTTTTATACAAGCTTGGGATAAATCAGTTTTGCCATTAATCGAAAAAGCTATTATGAATGCAAATCTTGGTTTTAATCCTGCAAATAATGGAGAAGTAATTCGCATTATTGTTCCTCCGCTTACAGAAGAACGTAGGTTACAGTTAGCAAAACAAGTTAAGGCGTTGGGAGAAAATGCAAAAATAACAATCCGGAATCAAAGGCGTGATGCAATTGAAGAATTCAAAAAACTAAAGAAAGATGGACTCTCTGAAGATCTTGCTAAAGACGCAGAGAATAAAGTTCATAAAATTCACGAAGATTTTATTAAAAAAGTTGATGAAATTGTCCTTGTTAAAGAAGATGATATTATGACTGTTTAACAATTATTGGATTTAGTAAAATAATTACCAAATACCATTAATGTTTTTATTGCATTTTGGACATTTCCCTTCAAAATTATTAATATCTGAACTAAAGCCATTTCTTTCAATTAATTTTGTTCCACAATATGGACAGTATGTATTATTTTTTTCAGAACGAAGGTTTCCGATATAAACGTATTTTATTCCTTTTGAAATTGCAATCTTATAAGCTTCCTCTAAAGTTTTTGTTGGAGTAGGAGGAATGTTTTGCATTTTATAAGCAGGATGGAACCTGCTGAAATGTAAGGGGACGTCTTCAAAATTATTATTAATCAACCAATTACACATTTCTTCAATCATATCTAGATTGTCTGTCCAGGTAGGGATTACCAAATTTGTAATTTCTAACCAAACATTATTTTCGTGAAGTGTTTTTAATGTGTTTAGAATTGGTTCCAAATTTGCTGTTGTTATTTTTTTGTATATGGAGTCATTAAAACATTTTAGATCAATGTTTGCAGCATCAATATAGGGGATAAGTTCTAAAAGAGGAGCTTCATTTATATATCCATTCGAAACA
Organism: uncultured Bacteroidales bacterium; assembly: GCA_964448235.1. GTDB lineage: Bacteria > Bacteroidota > Bacteroidia > Bacteroidales > ML635J-15 > Bact-19. The sequence goes on from CAYUWD010000014.1 coordinate 24,354, forward strand.
ATAATATTACGTATGCCTTTTTGATGTGCAAGTTTGGCTGTCTCTAACATGTATTCGTAAAAAACAGTTGGTTCTGTGTATGTGTATGCAATTGAACTGCAATTGTTTTTTATGGCAGTATTGACAATTTGTTCAGGACTTGCTTCAATAAATTCTATTTCTTCTGGAGATTTTTGTGAAATACTTGAGTTTTGGCAGTTCTTACAATGTAAATTACATCCTGCTGTTCCAATAGATAATGTTTGAGAACCCGGATAAAAATGATACAATGGTTTTTTTTCGACAGGGTCAACATGAATTGCTACAGCTTTTCCGTATGATAGAGAAACTAATTCTCCATCAATATTCTTTCTTGCATTACAAAGTCCTGTTTGACCTTTTGAAAGTTCACATTTGTGAGGGCAGAGTTCACAAATTATCTTCTCATTTTCTATTTTCTTATAATATTTAGTTTTTTTTTGAAGGTTTATTGCAAAATCTTTTTCAGAGAAAATAATTGCCTCATAAATGTAAATGTCTGCATCTTTCCAACCATTATATCCTATTCCGGCTTTGTCCTGAGAACAATGGCCCAGAAACTCTTCGAGTGTCCAGCCAGTTTCAGTGGCTACCTGTGGTAGGAATGTTCCTCCACTGTGTCCTTTTTTTATATATATACCATGCTTGCCTAACTCAATTTCGTTAATACTATCAATTTTTACCATAGGAGTAAGAACTGATATCTCAATGTCAATATTATTTAATTCATTTAATGTAACAGGAGTAAATCTGTAATCATTTTGTGATGCTGCAATTGCCATCTGTTCAACAACCTTGTATAGAGGAATATTAGGTTCAAATCGTCCAATACATCCTCTTAAATTGCCATTCTTATGTAATGTGACAAAAGCACCACAATGTTGATTGAGATTATCACTGTAGTCCAATCGATTATTAAGTGAATCTTTTGTGTTTTTTATATCATTAGTTATTGTGTGTCTTGCTAGCTTTAAAAGTTTTATTTTTTCTTCATTACTAAGTTTAAATGAGGTGTCTTCGCTTTTTGTAATAGAAATTGCCCAATATCCGACTACTCTGTCTTGACTTCCATATTCTGAGTCTCCGGAATTTTTATATTCTATTTTATTAAAATTGTACTTTTCTTCAGTGAGGTACTTTAATGTTAAAGCAGCAGACCATGCACAAATGTTTGTTGCAAGATTTTCAACATCAGAATTTTTATATTTTTGAATAATATCAATAAATTTCTCAGGAGATTCATTGCAAATAGTATTGCAGGTAATGCTATCGATTTTTACTGCGTCTTCATAATCAGGGTAATGAGAGAAATCACTTGAAATAATAAAAGCATTTTTGTCGTTGAAATATGGTTTTAAAGCTTTAGCTATTTTTTTTATTTCCTCAATATTATTTGTCCCTATTACTATAGGAACAATATTAAAATCATTTTGAAGATGAAATTGCAGAAAAGGGAGTTGAACTTCGATACTGTGTTCTTTATTATGAGCATCCGAAAGATAAGAAAAAACAACATTATCAGTAATTAGCTTGTTGCATAATTCTATATTTACTTTTACTTCTCCAAGAGGAGTCTCGTAATTTCCAATATTGTAAATTGACGCTCCTTCAAAATAACTGGTATGACTTGAAGCTATAATAAAGATGTTTTCATAATTTTTATCAGGATTTAATTGATTTATAGCGCTTGCTGCTACTTTTCCGCTAAATACATAACCTGCATGTGGTGATATTAATGCAATAGCATCTTTTTGTCGTTCTTTTGCAGGTGCAAATAGTTGTATGAGATCATTTCTTAAACTGGATTCGTTATCGGAATAAAATTGTCCGGCAACTACTGGTTTTCTGTTAGTCATAGGATGCGAGTTTGATTGAGCCATAATATCTGGACATATAATAAGAACTGAAATTAATATCAATATTATTTGTTTCAACGTTTTTAACTTTTATAATGTGATTGTTTACAAAATTAACAAATAAATGAGAGTAGAAGAAATTTAAAATTTATAAATGTGAGATATTGTCTTACTAAATTTCATAATTTATCATATTGTTTTAATAATTTATCAGAGTTTAAGATTTTTTTAAAGGCTTGTTAAGGTTTTATAAACTAAATTTCAACACAATGTAGAGTTTTGTTACGTAAAATTGTAAAAAACACATTATGAAAAGAGTAATGCTTATTATCTATGTTTTTCTTTCTGCTTTTTGTTATTCTCAATCAATAACACAAATTGATAAGGAAAGTACAAGTGAATATTTAGACTCATTAAGAAATCTCTGGGATGTCCCGGGAGTAGCTGTAGCTGTTGTTAAAGATGGAGAGATAATATATTCAAATGGATTTGGTAGTAAATCAAGTGATGAATTTTTGCCGGTTAGTTCTAAGACACTTTTTTGTTTAGGATCTTCGAGTAAGGCATTTACATCATTTGCTTGTTCATTATTAGCAGAAAATGGCAAATTAGATTTTAATAAACCAATTATTGAGTATATACCTTGGTTTCGATTAAAAGATGAATACGCTACATCACATTTAAATTCATTGGATCTATTAACTCATAGGTCTGGATTGCCAAAACATCCATTTTGTCGTGAGATTCAGCCAGGATCAATAAAAGAATTTGTTAAACGGGTTCAATTTCTAAATAATAATGGTGGTTTAAGAGAAAAGTGGCAATATTCAAATATAAATTATATAATACTTACTTGTTTGATCGAAGAATTGACAGGGAGTTCCTGGGATAATTATTATACTGAAAATATATTTAAACCATTAAATATGTCTCGGACATATTGTAATGCTAAAGAGGCTTTAATAGATGGTAATGTTGCATATCCATATTTGGATTTGGATACATCAATAGTTGAATTAGGATTTTATCATGATTCAATTTTAAGTGGTGCAGGAACAATATATTCAAATGTAGATGATATGGCTAATTGGCTTATATTGCATTTAAGTAATGGGAATTTTGAAGAAAAAGAGATTATCTCTCCACGAGCATTATCTTTTATTCATACACCTCATTCTTCTACACCATGGCCAGTTATGTATTCTGAGCTTTTTTACCAAGAATATGGCTTAGGTTGGTTTGTTTCATCATACAGAGGACATAAACACGTTCATCATGCTGGAGTATTAATGGGTTATTCTGCACTGGTTTCATTTTTGCCTGGAGATAATATTGGAATTGTAGTTTTAGCCAATAAAAATGGAACAGATCTTACTAAGATGATTGAACGTTATTTTTATGATATGCTTCTCGAACTTGATATGATTGATTGGAGTTCGAGGTTTTTAAATTATCAAAAACGGGTTGAGGAATATTATGCGAATTATGATCCTTATAAAAATAGAGTTGAAAATACTACAAATTCGCATGAGTTGGAAGATTATTTTGGAAAATATTATAATGAAGCTTATGGTGAGGTTGAAATACAAAAGTTGGATGGTCACTTAGTTATTGATTTCGAAGGTGGAACAAGCAAGATGGAACATTATCATTATGATGTTTTTGAATTTTTTGATGATGTTATTTATATGGGAGGGAAGTTGCAATTTGAAACAGATGTTGAAACAGGTGTAATCTCCGGATTTAACATGTATATTTCACAAAGTGGAAGTGATGAGGTTTACTTTGGCAAAATATGACACTATTTTATTAGTAATACTTCAATTCTTCTGTTTTCTTGAGCTTGCCATGAAAAATCTTCTTTAGCATGTACGGGATATTTTTCTCCAAGAGGGATAGTTATAATACGATGCTTGTCAATACCCTTTTCAATAAAGAAATTCTTTGCCCAATTACATCTTTGTGTTGATAGCTTAATATTATAATCTTCAGAATCCACCTTATCGGTATGGCCAAAAATAACAACATCTAAAGTAGAGTCCTGATTCATTTGGTCAACTAATAATTCTACATTTTTTTCATACTTTTCAAGCAAAATTGTGCCGTTAAAACTAAAATATCCAATAGCTTGAGGTAAGCTTAAAGGTGTTTTATTATTATATAGGCTGTCATAATAATTCCAATAACCAAAACTTGCAGAGGAGGTTTCATTTAACTCCTTAGGTATTTCTGTATATATCTCTTTTTTAGTTGTTATATTTTGTCCAATATTGTTATTGTACATAAGCTTTACACCATTAAGATTTTCCACAGAGTTTGTCTTAAATGTAATTATATAATAGTTTGCACTTAAATATGGAAGTTCAGTCCAGACACCAATTATTTCTTTATCTGTTTCAATATCAAAGTATTTACCTCCGGTATAATTTGCAAGAGTTTCTAGAAGAGGTTTGTTTACATTGTTTCCAAAAGAAATACAAGTAAGTTTTATATCATTTACCCTAGCCATTTCTGCAACTTGAATAGCATTAAAAGCTTTAGCGCCTTTTACAAAAAGAGATGAGTTTTCATAACCGTCGGTAAATATAACAACTTCGCTAAGTTGATCAGATTCTTTTACTGAGTATATCCCTTCTCCAATTGCAGCATATAGAGCTGTGGAGCCGCCAAAGTCTTTAAGTCCTTGTTTTTTGTATTTATGATTTAGTGCATTTTTGTCTTTAGTAAGACCAATTATTTTTTTAATATGATTATCGAATTTATAAATATTTAATTTATCATCTTCATTTTTATTATTTATAAAAGATTTGGTTGCAAATTCCAGTGTGTTTATTGGTGTAATCATTGAACCACTATAGTCTAAAACTAATGAGATATTTCGTGAACCTTTTTTTATGGAAACATGTTCTTCTACTTTAAAATCTGTAATATTTTTATTCTTATTACCAATATATGTTTCTACAAGTCCAATAAAATATTTTTTGGATTCACTATCGCTTATTGTTGGAGGAGCTAGGCCATGTACAAAATTACCTGAAGTGTCAACAACAAGTACATATAGTTTAACTATATCAGGAAATTCGCTTAAATCTGTCGAAAATATTTCGTAATCCAATCTGGTATTCTTATTAAGTTTTGAGAATTCAGTTTCTCCTGTAATGAATTTTCTTGTTATCATGTGAGTTTTAAATTCTCTTGTATCTTTAATACCATTTAGATATGCAGTTAAATAGAAAGTCTCATCTTTAAGTGGTGAATATTTAATTTGACCTATCAGAGGTAACGTATCTTCATTGCATGATAGTTTTACAGAATCAGCATTTTCAACAAACCATTTTAAAGTTATATTGTCTCCTTTAAAGAAAGTTTTATTACCTGTAAAATATTTTATGTTCGAATCGTAAACATCTATTTTAAAACTTTTAACTTCAAAAGTGCCATCTTTTCGATATATTTCTAATCGGAAATTTTGATTTTCATTCATTGGGATATAGATATCTCCTTTTGGTGGTAATGTGGCACTTTGATTAGTGAATTTTATACTGTCAGAGTTTTTATATTCCCATGAAATAATTGCATTTCCATTACGTGCTACTTGCTTAGGATGATTAAAATGATCAATATATTGCACATCAACTTTTGTCTTAATGTTTGTTTTATATCCATATTTATTGAAAGCTGTGATTTGTATGCATGTGTCTTTGTCTGTTTTTAATGGAATTTTGCCCTTTGTTGAAAAATTGTCCTCAAAGCCTGCTATTTGTACATATTTGGCATTAGAAAAATCCCAGTTTATTGCTAGTGTTTCTTCATCTGTTATTGATGAAGGAATGTTGACTGAATTTACTGTTGGGTAAACAACTCTTATTTTTAGTTCTTTTCTTCTTTCTTTTCGTTTTCTTTTTGCTATAAATAAATAGTCTATGTTTGATTTGGGACATATTTCAATACTTCCATTAAGAGGTAATTCTTCTTTGCTAATTTCGTAACAATACAGATGTTTAACATTTGTGGTTGACCATGTAATTGTAATTGTGTCTCCTATTTGTATGGGTAATTCTTTATTGATTTTAATCTTAATCTTTGGATATTTACGTGCATAAATATTTTGAGATAAAATAAAAACTAAAACTAGAAGCAAAAAATTATTTAAGCTGAATTTCATTTGGATACAATTAGTTTGCAAAGCATAATTATAACGAAATATCCTTGTTAAATATTGCAAATAACTCTAGCAGGTATTTTAAATTAAGATATGGTAGGATTTTTGAAGAAACAAATACTTTAAATAATAAATATTTGTTAAAAACAGTTATTTCCTTGAAGGAATTAGATAGTTTCATAACTTTGTGGAATAAATTTATTTATATAGAATAAAGAAAAATTTGATGATATGAAAATAAGGAAGATAGGAATAATAATATTATTAAGTATAATTAGTTTTGGTTTAACAGCTCAGGATTTAAGCTCTCAGACTCGAAAATTTAATAAACTATTAGCATTGATTGAAATGGCATATGTTGATACAGTTGAATTAGACGAACTTGTAGAAGTTGCGATTGTAGAAATGTTGAAAGATATGGATCCTCATTCTATGTACATTAGCTCGGAAGAGTTGGAAAAAATGAAAGAACCATTAGAAGGGAGTTTTGAAGGTATAGGAATTCAATTTAGATTGATGGAGGACACTTTAGTTGTTGTTGGGGTGATAAGTGATGGTCCATCCGAAAAAGTTGGTTTGCAAACAGGAGATAGAATCGTAGAAGTTGATGGTGAAAATATTGCTGGAATTGGTATTGATAACAGAGGTGTTGCCGATAGATTGAGAGGGAAAAAAGGTACAGAAGTTGATGTAAAGATAAAACGTAAAACAGAAAAGGCAATGCTTGATTTTACAATAATCAGAGACAAAATACCTATTTATAGTGTTAATGCAAGTTATATTACTGATGATAATATTGGATACATAAAACTTAATAGATTTGCAAGATCAACACAAAGAGAACTTGATTCTGTTTTTGATAAATTTGATAATGCAGGAGTTAAAGATATTGTCCTTGATTTGTCAGGAAATACCGGAGGATATCTTGATAAGGCAGTAAGTTTATGTGATGAGTTTTTAAAGGATGATAAATTAATTGTTTATACCGAAGGGGCAAAAATGCCTCGTAATGAATATTCATCTACTGATAAGGGACGTTTTAAAAAGGGAAAACTTGTCGTAATTGTTGATGAAGGTTCTGCTTCAGCATCCGAAATTGTATCAGGAGCACTTCAAGATTGGGATAGAGCTGTTATTGTCGGTCGAAGAACATTTGGTAAAGGATTGGTCCAGAGAGAAATGATGCTAACAGATGGTTCTGCTGTACGATTAACTATTGCAAGATATTATACTCCAACAGGACGATTAATTCAAAAGCCGTATGAAGATGGATACGATGAATATGCACAAGATATTAGTAATAGATATATGCATGGAGAATTCTTAAATGTTGATAGCATTCAATTTGCCGATTCATTGAAATATAAAACTTTGGTTTATGAAAAAACTGTTTATGGAGGAGGAGGTATTATGCCTGACGATTTTGTAGCTGTCGATACTACTCTAAGATCAGATTATCATCTAGAATTATTGAGAAAAAATATACTATTTACTTTTGTCTCAAAATATGTTGATACAAACAGAGATGAACTTAAAACTGAGTATCCGGATGTTGATGTATTTAAAGAGAATTTTGTAGTTGATGAAAAATTACTCGAAGACTTATTGGAAGAAGCTGTAAATGCTGAAATAAATGTGGATTCATTAACACTTGCTACACCTGAACAAAAATTGTATATGAAAAATCATATAAAAGCACTTGTTGCTGGGGATATTTGGAGAAATAACGAGTTTTGGTATGTTTTTAATGATTTTAATCCATTTTTTAAGCATGCTGTTAATATAATTAGTGATGATAAAGCTTATAACAATTTGTTAAAAGGTAAAAAATGATCCAGATAACAGACTGGATTGTTGCAAATTGGGACGAGCTTGCAGCAACAGTTTTAGCACTTATAGGAATATTCTTGCAAATAAAGCAAAACCCTTGGTATTGGATGACTTCTATTTTTATGGTCAGTCTCTATATCTATGTTTTTTATCGGTCAGGGTTTTATGCTGATATGTCTTTTCAATTTTATTATCTTGTTATTAGTATATATGGTTGGTATTATTGGGTGAGTGGAAAACAAAAAGCTAAGGAAAAGAAAATAAATACGACAAAGCTTACAATTAAGCAGTGGATAATTAGTTTTGGATCTGCAATATTGATTTTTGCAATCATATATTTATTACTTACTAAATTTACAAACTCTCAAGTTCCGGTGGGAGATGCCTTTACAACTTCGTTGAGTCTTGTAGCTACCTGGTTGTTAGCTCGTAAAATCCTTGAAAATTGGCTGTTCTGGATTGTTGTAAATGTGGTATCTACAGGATTATATATATATAAAGGACTTTATTTAACAGCATTTGTTTTTACTGTTTTAACTATTATGGCATTTGTTGGTTATTTTAAGTGGAAAAGTACAATTGTTAATGAGCAAAACTAAAAAAATAGTTCTTACAGGACCCGAATCTGTCGGAAAATCTACTTTAACTTTGCAGTTGGGGAAATATTTTAATGTCCCATTTGGGAAAGAGCTTGCTCGTGATTATATAGAGAAATTAAATTGTAATTACACAAAAAATGATGTACTTGATATAGCCAGTTTGCAAATAGAGCAAGAACAAAAGTTGATGAAATCAAATGCTAAATTTGTAGTTTTTGATACAGATTTAATAATTACAAAAATATGGTTGTTGCATGTGTATGGTGATTGTCCCAGTTGGATTAACAAATATTTGGAGGGAAATTTAGCAGATTTACATCTTTTATGCTATTATGATATTGTCTGGAAATATGATCCTGTTCGAGAAAATGCTAATATTAGACCGAAATTATTTGATCTTTACAAAAACGAAATTGAAAAATTGTCAATACCTTATGCCGTAGTTAATGGTATAGGAGATGAAAGATTTGTTAAAGCAAAAAATGCAATTAATGAAATTCTGTAATTTGTCCTAGTTATATTTTCTCATAAAACTTCTATATGTTGTTTTTCTATTAGAGTCCCATTGATATTTACCATAAAAAGTTTCAATGAGTTTTTTAGGTAGAAATTTTTCCATATTTCGAAGCAATACAATATCGTATTTTCTATGGAAATTTATCCAACAACCATTACAGTTCTTCATAAGATCTTTTTGTGTTGATACTGATTTTTTTGAATTAATTATTTCATCAAGAGTGTTTTTGTAAACATTTCCGAGTTTTTGTTCAAGATTTTGACATACAGGGACATCTCCATTTGGATGTATAACAATACTATCATATAAACTATGACATCTAATGTTAAGGTTTTTCTTTTGCCATTCATCATATAAAATAAGAAAATCATAGTTTTCTGATGTCGCTTTTACAGTTTTGGGGATAGAATTTTTAAAATCTTTATGATTCTCTTCATATTGTTTATTTATCTTGTCAAATGAGTTTTTATGAGCTTCATCAACAGTGTCAAAAAAAGAAATATTGTTGTATATGCCGATACGTATATCAATATTATATTTATTGCAAATGTCAATAACTTCTTTCATGTCGTTAAAGCTATTGTACGGTGTAAGTGTAAACATTGCTGAGATTGGAATAATGTCTTTGCAATTTTCTATTACTTTAATGACTTTATTAAATCCATCTCTGCCTCTCATGTATTTGTATGTTTCTTCTGTTCCATCGAGAGAAACATATAATCGCTGAGGGTTATATTTTTTTACTGATTCGATAACTCGTTCAGTTTGTAAACAGTTTGTTAGCAGATCAAATTTTGGGTGATTTGTAGAAAACCAATTTAGAATTTTATCATATTCCGGATGCATTAGGAATTCTCCACCTTCCATTCCAATATTTGTATCTTTTGTAATACACTTACTCTGCATAATCTCTTTTATTTTTTCCAGAGGCATGCTGGTAGAAGGTTTCTTTTCCCATATTCTACAATGTAAGCATCTCGAATTACACAAGTCTGTTGAGTAAAACATTAGACTTGATAATTTTTTATGATGAGGTCTTAATATATTATTAGCAAATCGACTCCCTCTCTTTAGATAATCAGCTTTATTATACATGCTATTTTTTATTAAGTTTTAGTAGTGTCTCATATGTTGTTAGGCAACTTTCAAGTGATGAATTGTTATTTGCTCGTTGGTTTTCACAAATTTTCACAAATTCTTCAATTTCTGTATAATATCCATTACTGTACAATTGATTGTTTTTTATAATTGGAATATTATTATTTCTATGAAAAAGAATCTTTATTTCTTGTTTGGGTTTAATTATTTTTTCAAGGGGAATGTTTGCTATCGTAGCTTGTTTTTTTGTAAAACTTAGTTCTTCGCTATTATGCGATTTATAAATTCCGTCTTTTGTGTTTAACAATAAGTCTTCTTCTGCATTAAACCAAGAATATGAGCTTGAAAGTTCTATACTTCCTTTTATATTATTTTTATGTGTAATTTGAAGGAAATACGTTACGTTTTTTGCCATCGTATGTTTACTGATAATAATATCTTCTGATGACCCAAATAAGAAATGAATAAGTGATATAGGATGAATAAATAAATCCATTATCGGATCGCCTTCGGGGTATGAACCACAAATATATCGGTAATTATAAAAACAATCTTTTTTTATGTGTTTCTTTAGTTCAATATTTAATGGAGAGTAAAGCTTTTGAAGTCCTACTATGCAATTACCTTCAGACTTTTTCTCAATGGCTATTAGTTCTAATAATTCTGAAATAGAAAGACATGGTGGTTTTTCAATAAATACATTTTTATTTGCTAACAGGCATTTTTTTACAAGTTGAAAATGAGCTTTAGGGTTTGCACAAATAAAAACTCCGTTTATTTCAGAATCTTTTAAAACAGAATCTAATTCATTTGTTCCTATTGTATGTGAATAATTGTCATTTATTAAATCTGCATTGGTTTTACTTTTTGTAACAATATATTTTAATTCTAATCTAAAATAATCAATTATTGGATATAGATTATTAATGCTATGGTTCCCAATGCCAATAAAAGCAAATTTTGATTTATACTTTTGAGTTAAGTATTTTCTTTTTCGAATATTCTTTAATTTACTAATTACTTTTTCCATCTTTTTATTTGTAAAAAATAATGACGTAAATGTAGCTATAATATCTTATAACAACAATATTGATAATTGTGAAAATGATTTTTTGTCAGTTAGCGGATATCTTTAAAGTTATCTATTGGCAAAAGAACTACAAAAAAAAACACCGCAAATATAATAATAAATGACATATAAAGTAAAATAATGTTATATAACATTTGACCTTACAAAAAAATCATATTATTGCAACAACAACAAAACACATAAAACAGATAAACTATGAAAAACAATTTACAAAAATGTATGCTATAGGCATTGTTTTTTGTTTCCAGCTAACGTCAAATTTAATTACTTGATTTTCAAACATTTATTATTTTCAATAATATTCAATTAAAAGCTTTTATATTCCGATTCGTTAGCGAAAATATTCATCGATATTATAGTTGAAGCGGTATAATTGCAAACGACTGCTTTAGCAACGACGAAGAAATTTACCGAAATGCGTTTAGAGGTCTGGCTGTTAGCTGTTGGCTGTTAGGTGTTAGCTGTTGGCTGTTGGCTGTTGTCTGTTGGCTGTTAGCTGTTGGCTGTTGGCTATTGGCTATTGGCTATTGGCTGTTGTCTCTTGTATCTTGAATCTTACTTAAGATATCTTGAAAATAAAAGCGCCATCAGTTTTAACATTATGTAGTTTAATATCTAAAGTATTATTTTCCTCAAGCCATAAGTCTATATTTCTATTACTATTGCTACTATCAATAATAATCTGTTTGAAATCAAAAACGTTTATTAAATTTTGAAGTGTTGCAGGTGAGTTATTACTGAGAATAATAAAATCAACTTTTGTTTTGTTCTTAAAATTATATAAGCATGGATAAAACGATTCATCGGCAACAAATAGTCTTAAATTTTCATATCCAATAAATTTCTTTTTAAAGAAAACAGATTGATTGTTTATTTTGGTAATATTTGATAATAAATTTTGAGAGTTCGAAGATAAATTTATGTATTTTTCTTCATTTAGCCCATGCTTTAACCAATTGTTTTTTGTGTTGAAATTTATTTTATCGTTTGTAACAGAATCAATATTTGCAAAAATAATATTGTCTTTTCCATCAATAATATTAATTGCACTTGCTTTGTTTATGTTATATACAATTAGTAGTTTTTGTTTATTTGCTCCGAAATCTGAAATAAGGTTGGATGCTGCTAGAATAATAATTCCAGTAATTCCTAGAAATAAGTGCTTGTACTTTTTAGATTTAAATAGGAATATAGCGAGTGATATTATTATTAAATAAATAATAAATATTTTAAATTCATTAATGTATATGTTTTCACTAACAGAAAATGGTAATGATTCTATCCCTTTGCTAATGAAATTCATTGATTTGACAGACCATATTAAAGGTTTAATGAATATATCAGCTGGTATTCCTAAAGCAGAGATAACAAAAACTAATATGCAAAGCCAAATTGCAATTGTAGATATAGGAATTAATAAATAATTTGCCAAGATAAAATAATTTGAGAATTGATGAAAGTAGTACAATGCCAGAGGTGCTGTAGTAATTTGAGCAGCAATTGAGACCGCAGTTAGCGACCATATTTTATCGATAAGTTTATTCTTGATATCAAAAATATTATATATTTTAGGATATAGTAAAATAATTCCAATCACAGCAGCATAAGATAGCTGAAAACCAATATTTGTAATGTTATATGGGTTGATGAGTAATAAGATAAATGCCGAAAATGCGATTGCATTTAAAGAGCTTGATGCTCTGTTTTGGATATTTCCAATAGCAACAATTGTAAACATTAAAGTAGCTCTGCTTACTGATGGAGATAAGCCTGTGAGAAAAGCATAAAACCAAATAGTAAGGATAATAATTATTGTTTTAGGGATTTTTAATTTCTTAGATTTGAAAAAGGAGAAAATAAATATTAATATTCCATAAATAATTCCAACATGTAAACCTGAAACGGCTAAAATATGCATTGCTCCTGATGCAGCATATGAGTGTCTTATGTCGTCACTTAATTTATCTTTATAACCTAAAGCAAGTGCTGATAATACTGCAAGTTCGTCATTTTGCACACCATTGTTTTCCAGTTTTGATATGAGGATTTGCCGGAATTGTAAAATTTTGTTCCCCAAAGATGGTTTATATTGTCCTTTAAATACCTGCCATTCATCTGAGGCTAAAAAGTCAGAGTTGTAAATTAAATTGTATGCAAGATATTTTTGATAGTCAAATTCTTCCGGATTTCCTTTATTCTCTATTTCAGATAATTCAGGTTTAAAAATAATTTTATCGCCTGCAATAAGATTAGTAGTTCGTTGATCATTTTCTAAATATAAAAGAGTTTTTCCATATACAGATACCCATTCGTCATGATTTTTTACTGCATTTATATTGATATTTAGTGTAGTCGTTTTATCTGAAATTTTAGGATCTCCAGATATTTCTCCAATGATATAGCCTTGATAATTGTTCAGATTTTCGTTATGATATGTATTTGTCTTTGTTGTGACTAATAGCATACCAAATGAGACTATTGTAAAGTTAATTAATATGCCAATTAGAATAGAATTCCTGTAAATTCTTAAAAGATATGTAATAAGTAATGATGATAGAAGAATTATAGTACTGAGCAAACAGATAGAGAGTGGAGCTTGAAATTTAATTTCGAAAATAATACCAATTATTAAAGGTATTACAATTCTTATGAATGGATGCTTTTTTATTTCATCAGATAAGCTAAAATGCATATTAGTTATACTTATTCATATCTTCAAATAAGTCTATGAGTTGTGCGTCATCTAAATCAAGAAACATTAAAGCACTTTCTGCATCTTTAGTAAAAGTGTGATCAGGATATTTATCAATGTAAATTTGATAGTATTCTTTTGCTTTTGTTAAGTCTCCAATAATGTTGTGATAAATATGACCTTTCATAAATAAACAAGTTGGGTATTTTGAAAAATTAGGATAATTGTCTTCAATTTGACTTAAATATCTTATTGCATTATGAGGTTGTTCAAAGTTCATGGCTATTTCGGAAGCTTTAAACAAATATTCAGGGCTTAGAGTGTCCTCCGGATAAGTTTGGACATAGTTTAAGTACATTTTAATCATATCTCCTGCCTTTTCTTTATTGGGCTCACTATCATTAAATAACTTTTCTTCATTAGTCGCTATTTCATTGATAAGTCTATCTTTTTCAGTTAGTTGTTTTTTGTTTTTTGTGTTATTACATGCATTGAAAGATAGAACAAAAACCAATAAAACTAATAGTCCAAAATATTTTTTCATACTAGATATTCTTTATTTATAAAATTAAACAATTATTTTTTACATCTATACGATGTTTGAACTTTCCCTTTAGTAATATTATTGAGTTTGGTTTTTATAAACCTTTTTCTAATAGGCGAAATTTTATCTACAAATAAAATGCCTTGAAGATGGTCGTATTCGTGTTGAACTACAATTGCTTTATAGCCTACAAAATGTTCTGTCTTTTTTTCAAAGTTTTCGTCAAGATACTCAATAGTTAAGTCTGAAATCCTGTTAACACTTTCGTTTATTCCGGGGACACTTAGGCAGCCCTCTTCTATGGCAATAGTGCTTTCTGTATTAAATGTGATTTTTGGGTTAATAAGAACTTTTTTAAAGTCGATTAAATCGGGTTCGTCTTTAGCCAAAGGTGTTGCATCAATTGTAATGAGCTTAATGTTTAACCCAATTTGAGGTGCTGCTAGACCAACACCGTCAGCTTTATACATTGTTTCAAACATGTTTTCAATTAATTGACTTAAATTTGGATAATTTTTGTCAATATCTATTGATTTTTTTCTTAATATAGGATTACCATAAGTATATATAGGTAGTATCATAACTAATATTTTTGTTTATCTAAATATGATTGTAAAATTATTGTTGCACTTATTTTATCTACTAAAAATTTGTCTTTACGTTTTTCTTTTCCAATACCGCTATCAATCATGGTTTGAAAAGCCATTTTTGAGGTAAATCTTTCATCTACCTCAACAAAAATAATATCTTTAAATACCTTTTTTAATCTGTTTAATACAGGTCTTATGTATTTAACAGCCTCAGAATCAGTATTGTTCATTTGTACAGGCATTCCAACAATAATTGTCTCAACTTCATTTTTTGTCATATAATCTGACAAATATTTCTCTAATTGGTGAGTAGGAATTGTAGTTAATGCTGTTGCAATTATTCTATTTGTATCAGTTACTGCTATTCCGGTTTTTTTTCTTCCAATATCTAATGAAAGGTATCTTTTCATATTTTACAAAATTATTCTTGTTTTTTTAATATTACAACGAAAGTTGAAAAAAATTTGTCATAAATATTAGAAGGCTGTTAAAAAATAGCTATATTTACATTCTAAAGTGTTTAAATTCAATTATATGAAAAAGATTGTATTAAGTGTTTTTGTTTTATTTTTAAGTATTGTTTTATTTTCTCAAATAACTACACAAACAGATTTGGATATTGAAGTATTGGTTACAGATACTTTAATAAATGGATGTACCTCTGCATCTAATGTTACTGTCAATGATGGAGCTTATGGTTATTTTACAGCTAATGGTTCTGATTTCCCTTTTGAATCGGGAATTATTCTTGCGTCAGGAAGCATCGAAAATGCAGAAGGTCCTAATTCTAGTAGTGGTATCTCAGGAAGTTTGGGAAGTGGTGGCGATGCTGATTTACAAGCTTTAATTCCATCACATACGGTACAAGATGCTACTGTTTTGGAGTTCGATTTTATTCCAGCGAGTGATACTGTTCGTTTTAATTATATTTTTAGCTCGGAAGAGTTTCCTGAGTGGGCTAATTCAAGTTTTAATGATGTTTTTGGCTTTTTCTTGTCAGGTCCGGGTATTAGTGGTCCATACTCCAATGGTGCAGTAAATATTGCAATTTTACCAAATGAGCAACCTGTTACAATTGATAATGTTCATAATTATGATTATTACATATCACATCCCAATAATGGGGCTCCAAGTTCGTATAATAATGCAGTTGAATATGACGGGAATACAATTGTTTTGACAGCAGAATATGTATTGACAGCTTGCGAAGAATATCATATAAAAT
>CAYUWD010000015.1:0-38465 GCA_964448235.1 uncultured Bacteroidales bacterium
TCAATTTATCTCCTTCCTTTAAATCTGCGGATAATATTTCTATTTGATCATCAAATCTTTCACCAATTTCGACATCTATTTTTTTAGCTATTCCATCTTTATAAATATATACATATCTATCGTTTGTTCCCATTTGTTGTAAAACGGCAATTGCAGGAACAAGCATTGCAGAATCTTCGGTTAATTCTAAATTAACTTTTGCAAACATTCCAGGACGGAGTAATTCTTTATTATTTTCGATTTTGATTTCCACATTAAAAGTTTTGGTTGCATTATTAATAGTAGGATGTATCAAATTAACTTTTCCATTAAATACCATATCTGGATATATCTCAGACACAACATTTACATCCATTCCAGTTTTAATAATAGGGAAATATTTTTGCGAGATACTAATAGTAGCTTTAATTGGGTTTATTTGTTGTAAAACTACAATAGC
Organism: uncultured Bacteroidales bacterium; assembly: GCA_964448235.1. Lineage (GTDB taxonomy): Bacteria > Bacteroidota > Bacteroidia > Bacteroidales > ML635J-15 > Bact-19. Next base: position 440 of record CAYUWD010000015.1, read on the forward strand.
CGCTTTACCTACTTGTGTATTAGGAGCTCCAGAAAACAACTCTCCATTTTCAAAATATTTTGCAGTAATAATACCAGAAAATGGTGCAACCAATGTTGTATTTGTCCTTAACAAATTTACATTTTCTTTAGTAACATTAACTTGAGTTTTCATCTGGTCGTATTGTTGTTGTGAAACGCCCCCATATTGAATTAAGGTATCAAATCTTTCGAAATCTTTTTCCAAACTTAACAATTGCATAGAAGCTGTATTAAGTTGAGTAGGATCCATTTGCACCAACACTTGTCCAGAAGACACCCTATCGCCAACTTCTGCTGAAATACTAATTATACGTCCCGGAGTAGCAGAAGCGAGATACAATTCTTCATTAGCTGTTAGGTTTGCTGAATAATCAATACCTCTAGTAACAGCCATTTCTGATAAGTCAACAACCTTAACGACTTTCAAATTCACATCTTCTTTTCCAGATTCGTCTTTTCCAGCTTTTGTATCAGAACTACAAGACACAACCCCAATCATAGAAAGGGAGATTAACATTACTAATAATAGATTTCTCGTTTTCATCATTATAAATATTTAAATATTCTAAATTTTACTAAATAATTTGTCATACAGTAATTTTGCCTGTAACAATTCCATACAAGCTGATATATAATTATTTTCAGCTTCTAACATACTTGAGTTTGCTTGAATTAAATCGAAACTTGAAGCAACTCCTTGTCTAAATTTACGCTCAGTATTATCATAAATTCTCTTCGCTAGAACAACATTTTCTTCTTGACTACTATATTGTTCAATAGCAGTAGTAAGATTAAATTTCAACTGTTTTTCTTGCATCATTAGTTGGTCAGTAACAATTTCTTTATTGTTCTGAACTTTATAAAGTTCTAACCTTCGTTGTTCCACTTTTGCTTTTCGCATTCCACTAGAGAAGATTGGAACAGATAAACTTAAGGCCACTAGATTTTTTGGATTCATATCAAAATCTGTGGTTATTATCTTTTGATTATAATTATATGCTGCTACAAGAGTTGGTGCGTATGACCATCTTTCCATATCCACCATTTTTTGTGAAAGATCTTCTTGAGCATCCATCATTTGGATATTTATATTTTGCGATGGGTCAAAATTTCCGAATAAAAGATTTGACACATCCATACTTGCCATAACATCTTCAAAGCTTTCTGTAAGAACAATATCAACATCGTTATCCAATCCCAATTGAAATCGCATGATATTTTTATTTAATTCAACATTTCTCAATAAAGAACGTTCAGTATTTTCAAGCATTGTAATTGACATATTAATCTGATCAACATCAGTTGCTTCAATCATTCCCGCTTTAAGAAGAGCTTCGGTTTGGACAAGTGTTTGATTAAGATTTTTAAGATTAGCACGAATTATCTCAACAGATTTTTGTGTTAACAAACTTAAATAGTATGAACTAATAACTGACTCACGAATATCAATTTCACTTTTAACTACATTTTGATCTGCCAATAACTGACCTACTTTAGCTATTTGTATTCCAGAAATATATTGTCCACTAAAAAGAAGTTGCGATATTTGGAATGTTGCAGTAGAAGAATTTTTCATACTAATAGTAGTCGATCCAGACCCCATTGCTTGTTGAAGAAAACTTAAAACTTGTAAGTCTCCAGCATCTAAAGCTGTATAATCAATATCAGGAGTAGTGCTTTCACCTCCCAATCCGAACTCAATTTCATAATTAAAGAAATTTGTGTAATCTAAACTTGCAGATACTTGTGGCAATCCTTGACTAATTGTTTCCCAAACTTTCTGTTTTGAAATTTCAGTATCTGTACGCACATTCTTTAAGCTTTTATTGTTTTCTATTGCGTAATCCTGAGCTTCCTGCAAGCTAAAACTCATCACGCCAGATTCTTGTGCTAAAACAAAAACCGGTGCTAAAAACAATAATATCAATCTAATCTTTCTCATCACTAAATTTATTTTAAATTCTGTATCTGTTCTTCAATTAACTTACGACCTTTTTCTGTTGAAATCCCAATTAGATATGGCATTATGACAGAATCCCCAACTTCTTCCTTACTATATTTCTTAAATTCCTCATCATGCATAATATCAACCAATTTATGTACAAAAGGATTAACAATAGATATGTTAAGATGTGATTTAAAAATGCCTTCTGCTATACCTCTTCGTAGGAGCTTTTCTGTTACTTTAAAATCACGCACATCACCCTTTCCTTTAAACTCATTAAAAATCTTAAAGTGGTACTTTTTTAAATCTTGAAAAAACAAGGTATTAATCTTACCAAAAACATCATCATTGTAAGCAAAAACTTTAAAAATTGCTTCGATAACATTCTCACTCTTCATAATTAGAGCCTGACAAATTGCCTTATGATGCTTACTTCCCTCTCTAATTGTATTCAAAACTAAGTCATCCTTATCTTTAAAAGTCTCATATAAAGTCCTTTTCGAAATACCCAATTCATTTGCAATAGTATCCATGGTAATACTACGAATTCCATACTTTGAAAAAAGTATTCCTGCTTCCTGTAATATTCTCAATCGTGTATCCATAATTTAGTTTTGCAAAACTAAAAAACTATTTTGGTTTTAATAGTTTTATAATAAACTTTAACAAATATTTAATACAATTGTTTATGCATATTAAAACTTTGAAAACTTTCTCAGTTACAAAAGTATTCTTTAGCACACAAGAATTTAATCTCCTTTCGGTAAATGGATAATTTATAAGGGTGAATGGTGACAAATATTTTACAATCAAAATATTCTGACTGAAATTATATCAGAACTATTGTTAAAATAGATTTTTCTGTGTAACTTTGATACATATACCTAATAAATATTAATATGAAGAACAAAAATATTATTTCTACTTTATTTATATTATTACTTAGTATAACATCTATTGCGCAAGGAGTAAAGATTTCTATAGAATCAGGAGCTCCTGACGAATCAGCGATATTAGAAATAAGCTCTACCGAGAGAGGAGTTTTATTTCCACGTATGACCACACTTGAAAGAGATGCAATTTTAAACCCTGCAGAATCTTTAATGATTTTTAATACTGACACAAAATGTTTTGAAACTTATGTTTATGATGTTTGGCAACAATTCTGGTGCGCAGATGCTCCTTGTTATCCATCTAATCCTGCAAGTTCTATTACCGGAACAACAGATATATGCTCAGGTGGCAATACCAATTTATCAGTAAGCGGTGGAAGTTTAGGAACAGGAGCAGATTGGGTTTGGTATGAATCTGCATGCGGTGGAACACCTATTGATTACGGATCAACTATCAATGTTTCTCCTTTAGCAAATACAACATACTACGTCAGAGCAGAAGGAGATTGCGACACTACTACTTGTGTCAATATTACAGTAAATATTGTTAGCACACCATCAGCCCCAACAGCTGATGCTGCAACAGATATTGGAGATGAATATTTTACTGCAAACTGGCAAACATCCGCGACTGCTACCTCATATTTTATACAAGTAGCTGACATTAATGATTTTTCAAATATCATTTTTAGTGGCGATGTTGGAAATGTGACCGAGTATGACCTAAGCTCCCTTTTGTGTGAAACCGATTATTATTATCGAGTTAGTGCTGTAAACACATGCGGAAATAGTACATATTCAAATACCATTAGTGTTACAACTGATGTATGTGGATGTAGTCCCGCTCCATGTGCTGGAACACCAACTGTAAGTTATTGGGGAGAAACATATAATACTGTTCAAATTGGCGGACAATGCTGGATGGTTGAAAATTTAAGGACTACACAATATAGAAACGGAACATCAATAACACAAGCAGAATTAACAGCGGAATGGTCTGCTGCAGGAACTGATGGAAGATACTGTACTGCCGGATCAGGAGGAGATGGTTATTTTTACAATAACTATGCTGCTATTAACGCCAATAATATTTGTCCAACAGGTTGGAGAGTTGCCACACAATCCGACTTTACTACATTAACAGGATATGTACCTGATGGAGCAAGTATAAAGGATGACATTAACTGGAATGGTACAAATTCATGTGGATGGACAGGAAGGGCTGGTGGATACAGAGCAGGAAGCGGAACTTATTACGACGCACAACATGGTTTTTGGTGGACAACAACAAATGCTGGTGGTGGATACTATGTAGATTTCAGATTATATGATAATGACTCCTTTCAGATTAACACTTTTGGTTCAGATGTGAAAAGAGGCCAGTATGTGAGATGTATAAAGGAATAAAAAAAGGCTTCAAAAGAAGCCTTGATTAATCTAAATATGTTTGTATTAGGATATCTTATTTAAGAACTTTTCTAATCTCAATATAGTTTCGTCTTTTCCAATTATTTCAATAATATCAAAAACATGAGGGCCTTTACCTGCACCTACTAATGCAAGACGGAAAGGTGACATCACTTTGCCAAAGCCAATCTCCATACTTTGAATCCATTCTTTTACAACTGCTTCTGTATTTGCAGATGTGAAATCATCAACGCCTTTAAGCTTATCAATTAGTTTTGTCAATAAATCCTTTGTATCCTCTTTAACTGCTTTCTTCATAAACTTCTCATCGTACTCAGCAGGAGCTTCAAAAAAGAAATATGATTCATCCAAAAGCTCAGGGACAAAGTTTACACGCTCTTTAAGCATGTCACAAATTCTAACAATTAGTTTTCTATCAGCATTAATGCCTTTTTCTTCCAGGACCTGCTTAAATCGCTCAGCTAATTCTTCACCAGATTTTTCATTAAGATAATGATGATTAAACCATTTTGTTTTCTCAGGATCAAAGCGAGAACCACTCTTTCCAACTCTATCTAGAGAAAATGCACCAATTAGTTCATCCATGCTAAATATTTCCTGTTCAGTCCCGGGATTCCATCCTAAAAGGGCAAGCATATTCACTACAGCTTCAGGAAAATATCCATCTTCACGATAACCACGAAAAACTTCTTCACCTGCATTCCACTCGGTTGGAAATACTGGAAATCCCATTTTATCTCCATCGCGTTTACTAAGTTTTCCTTTTCCTGTTGGTTTAAGAATTAATGGTAAGTGTGCAAACTCAGGTTTTTCCCATCCAAATGCTTCATATAATAAATAATGTAAAGGTAGTGATGGTAACCATTCTTCGCCACGTATAACATGAGTAATTTCCATCAAATGGTCGTCAACAATATTAGCAAGATGATAAGTTGGCAAACCATCTGTTTTCATTAAAACTTTATCATCAAGTTCGTTTGTGTTGAATTTTACATCTCCACGGATAATATCTTTGAGTTGTACAACAACATCCTCAGGCATTTTAAATCTAAGGACATAAGGAGTATTATTTTCAAGCAAATTTTCCACCTCATCTGCCGGCAGCAAAAGGCTATTTCTAAGATTCTTCCTAGTCTTCTGGTTATAAACAAAAATTTCTTTATTTTGCTCTGCATCTGCTCTTAATTTGTCAAGTTCTGCAGGAGTATCAAAAGCCATATATGCCCAACCGGAGTCAAGCAAATGCTTTGCATATTCCACATATATATCTTTACGCTCACTCTGACGATATGGGCCATATTCTCCACCTTCACGAATGCCTTCATCAAATTCAATACCCAACCAATTTAATGATTCCATTATATACTCTTCGGCACCTTGTACAAATCTTGTTTGATCAGTATCTTCGATTCTAAGAATCATTGTTCCATTATTTTTCTTTGCAAAAAGATAGTTAAATAACGCTGTTCTAACTCCTCCAATATGGAGTGGTCCTGTTGGACTTGGTGCAAATCTTACTCTTGTCATAATTCAATAATTTAAACGTTCGCAAAGGTATGAAAAACTAAAACAAAAGCCACGGATGCGCGAATGATTTTTTTATAGCCACTAAATGACTTATATTGCACAAATAACACAGATTGTTTGTCGTGATTAGTATGTATAATCACGGATTATCTCAGATTTCATAGATTAGTTATCGCCCTAAACTGATGACGAGCCACAGTCGTCATCAGTGCCTTCCCACTTGAATATCTACACATCAGTAACAAAATCTAACTGATAATCATTTTCAAAATCATAAAATTGACAATTCCGAATAAATTGATTGATTAATAATCTAATTATTATTTTTACATTTGTGCTTTATTTAACACTATAAACATGGCAGGTTCTGTATCAGATATAAACACTAAAAGTACTCAAAGTACTGGTCAAGCAACCAATTATCCGGCATTAACAGTTTTAGTAACAGTTTTCTTCTTTTGGGGATTTATTGCTGCTGGAAATTCTGTTTTTATTCCATTCTGCAAACATTACTTTTCATTAGATCAGTTTCAATCTCAATTGATTGACTTTGCGTTTTATCTTGCATACTATATGGGAGCTCTGGCCCTATTTGCATTTGGTGCTTTTGGAGGAAATGACCCTGTTGCAAGAATGGGATATAAAAAATCTATAATCTTTGGTCTTTTGTTTTCTGCACTTGGAGCAGCAGCAATGATTTTTGCTGTTGAAGCTAATGCATTTAATGGCATGTTGATAGGTTTATTTATTGTTGCTTTAGGTTTCTCTCTCCAACAAACAGCAGCCAATCCATTTGCCATTACACTTGGTGACCCTGCTACGGGAGCAGGTAGAATTAACTTAGGTGGAGGAATAAATTCCTTTGGTACTGCAATAGGTCCTATTGTTGTGGCGATTGCTCTATTTGGTTCAACAGAGGCAATAACTGATGATAAGATTGCTTCACTTGGTCTTGACAAAGTGATAATTCTATACTCTGCTGTTGGACTTTTATTTCTTTCGGCTGCAGCTCTGTTTTTCTTCTCTAAAAAAGTTCCGTCAGGGATTTCAACAGAAAAAACAGAGAAATCACAGAAAGCATTTTATGCTCTTATAATTATGACAATCTTACTAATTGTAATGTTTGCTCCTGTTTTTCAATCATATAACCAAGACGTAACAAAATTAACAAAAGAAGCTTTAAGTTCACTAGAAACATATCGTCTTGGTTGGCTTTTTGGTGCATTAGCTGTTGTTGTAATATCATTATTGTTTATTAAAAACAGAGCATCAAAAAAACCTGAAGGATGGGGGGCAATGCAATATCCTCAATTAGTTCTGGGAATGCTTGCAATCTTTGTTTATGTTGGCGTTGAAGTTGCGATTGTTAGTAACTTTGGAGAGTTGCTACATAAACCTGCATTTGGTGGATATAAAGCCAGCGAAGTTGCACCATTTATATCAATGTATTGGGGAAGTTTAATGATCGGGAGATGGACTGGATCATTAGCTGCCTTTAAACTTAAAAACAATACTAGAAAAATCCTAATGATTGTGGTACCTTTATTTGCATTTGGAATAGTTTTAAGCGTTAATGCAATTTCACAATACGACATTAAACCACTTCTTTATTATATTTTACTTGTAATTGTTCAAATAGCTGCTTTTGCTTTTACAAAGAATAAACCTGCAAAAACTTTACTTACATTTGGTGTTTTAGGAATGGCAATGATGATGATTGGTATCTTTACTACCGGTAATATTGCTGTTTATGCATTTATGAGTGGAGGGTTATTCTGTTCAATTATGTGGCCTGCAATTTTCAATCTATCATTAGCAGGATTAGGGAAGTACACAACTCAAGGTTCTGCATTCCTTGTTATGATGATTTTAGGTGGATCTGTTCTCCCTCCTATGCAAGGTAAAATAGCAGACTATTTACAGTCAGGATCTTCAATTGAAGGGTTTGGAATACACCAATCATATTGGTTACCTGTTGCAGCATTTGCTTACTTAACATTCTTTGCATTTTATGTAAATAAACTACTTAAAAAGCAAGGAATTGATTATGATGGAGAGTAATAGATAATAATTCTTGTAAATTATTCCTGAAAAATATGTTTTTCATATCTTTACAAGTATGAAAACATATTCCAAAGCACTACTCATAATAGTATTAATAGCAATTAGCATTTCTTCCTTTTCACAGGTTACTCCACCTTGCGACTTAAACTATGGAACTTCTAGCAATGAGGAAAACATCATCTATCAAATGAGATATGGAGAAATTTCTGAGGCTGAAAATGCTATTTATGAGGCAATGAATACGCGTGGGATAATGCTTGGCTGTTCGCAAGTAGCACTTTCATATGATGCTCCAAATATCAGTCAACCTGCATTATCGGAAGTTGAAAACATCTGGAATAATAATATTGCCCCTCAAATCGATGCAATTACAATTTCGTGTCCCAAAATTGGCAGATACGAAAACAATATTGCATTAGGTGCATATTACGCCTCACTTGCAGGATATTATGACAATTTTAATAAGTTAGCTGAAATAGGGAATATGATGTGCGATCAGCAATATATACTCCCTAATAGCGGTAATGTTTTTAATGCTAGGTTTAAAGGGGTTTATGCATATGCAAACTATCCCGAAACTGATGATTGTTATCTTGGTGGAGTTGCAGGTAGTTCTACAAGTCAAATTTGCAATACAATTCCATCATTATGTAAAGAATATACTTCGGGACAATTTGCCGGAGTTACTTTTGCTATTGGATCTCAAGATGATTTTTTTGAATGGCATGACGGGGGAATGTCTTACGATCATGGATGGGTAGGAATACAAATGATTGAAGCTGCCATACAACAAACTGATACAGAATTAAAAGATAAATTTCGTGAATCTGCTTGTTTAGCAGGATTATTTGCAATTAATGAATTTTGTGTCAAAAACCATAATTATACTGCTAAACTCATATGGTTACTTGCAGAATTATATGCCTGGAGTGGAGAAGAACAATTTAAAAATGAGCTTAATTATAAATTAAATAAAAACTTGATTCCGGGAATTCTTTATGACTCAGATAATGACGGTTTTGTTGACAATACAGATCCTGCAATTGCTTTTGCAGACTTAACTACAAATGCTCAAACTCCCGGTAGAATGTGGGATGCCCATAACTCAATTATTTGGTATCAAGCAATGAATACCTGGGCATTAACTGAGGCATATGTTGCATTTCGGGACAGAGGAGATACAGAAAGAGCAAATGAATTAAAACCTTATGTTATTGCCATGATGGATAATATTTGTGATGAGATTCTGAATCAAGGTGTAATAACTCCTGATCAGTTAGGGACTAGAGATATAACTTATGCATTACTTATTGCGATTTGGAAAATTGCTCAATATGAAGATGAAGAACATCAAAATTGGGAAAATGCAGCCTGGGCAATGTGGAATACCGATTACTTTGATATATACAGTACCCATTCAGTTTGTGTAGGGCTTTATCTTTTAGCACTAAGCGAAACTCCGTATGAAACTCTGGTAGAACGGGAAACTTTTGTTTCAACAAATAACAAAAAAAATAATACAAGACTAACTATTTCTCCAAATCCTTTTCAGGAAAACATATCAGTCAACTTTTCAAATAAAAATAATAAATTCACTTATGAGGTATTTAATATTGCCGGAAAGCAAATTATTAAAAGCTTTAGCAAAAGCAATTCGATAAACCTTGCAAATATTGATAATGGCATTTACTTAATAAAGATTATTGATTCAAAAAATAATATATATTATAGGAAAATATTGAAAATTTAAAAACCCACACTAAAATTTCTAATTAAAAGCCTTTAAAAGCAACAATTTCAACGAAATATTACAATATTTTAAAATATTTTTTTGAAAACTTGTCGAATAAAAAAAATATAGTATATTTGCAGTCCGATTTTAAGACAGATTATTAAGAAAAAATTATAAGAAAAAACAGATATGGCACATCATCAGTCAGCAAAGAAAAGAATCAGACAAACTGAAGCAAGAAGATTACACAATAAGTATTATGCACGAACTACACGTAATGCTGTTCGTAAATTAAGAAACATTACTGAAAAATCAGAAGCTCAGGAAATGCTTCCTAAAGTTACTGCAATGCTAGATAAGTTAGCTAAAAGAAACATTATTCATAATAATAAAGCTGCTAACATTAAATCATCATTAGCAAAACACGTTAACGAGTTAGCATAATATTTTTATTTCAAATATATTGACTGCTTCCTTAATAGGGAGCAGTTTTTTTGTGCTCAATTTTCAATGAATCAAGATTTTTTTTTAATTTTACATCAAGACCATAAATACATGAAAAAAGGGAAATCAATAAAATACTGGGCTGAATCTGATCGACCACGTGAAAAACTCATGAAAAAAGGGACAGATTCTCTTTCTGATTCTGAATTAATTGCAATTTTACTTAGCAGTGGAAATCATAAACAGTCTGCAGTTGAACTTGCAAGAGATATACTAAACACTTACCAAAATAATCTAAACATTCTCGGGAAAAAAACATATAAAGATTTAATGAAGTTCCGAGGAATTGGAGAAGCCAAAGCTATTAGCATTGTTGCTGCACTAGAGCTAGGGAAAAGACGTAAACTACAAGATGTTGTTAAACAAAAAAAGATAAGTTCCAGTTTAGATGCATTTAATTATTTTCATGCCCTAATTTCCGATCTTCCACATGAGGAAATACATATTTTGTTTTTAAATCAGGGAAATTACATAATTGACAGCATTAAAATTAGCCAAGGAGGGACAAAGGGAACAGTAATGGATGTTAAATTGATTATGAAAAATGCATTAGATAGGTTAGCCCAAGCAATTATAATTGCACATAATCATCCATCAGGAAATAAAACTCCAAGCAAAAACGATGTTGATATAACAAATAAAATTAAAGAAGCATCAGGTTTTTTTGACATTAGAGTTCTTGATCATATTATTGTTGCAGATAAAGAATATTTTAGCTTTGCTGACGAAAAGATTATTTAATGACTATGTTAGATGACCGATGACCGATGTTTTAATAATCAAGGTTTATAATTTGATAGGTTTTTATCAATAAATCTCCAGGGTTTTGATGCCCATTCATCACCAGCATAATCAATACCAACTCGTGGTGCAGTAATAATTTGAGGCTTATAAAAATCGTCAAAAAGCATTAATTTATCATTATTAATAATACTTTGACCATTAAAAGACTTATCAATTTTAAGAGCTTTTGATAATTTTCCGGGGCCATTATATCCTTCTATACCTCTAATAAGTACTGCTTGAGGAATACCTTCTTTTTCTGTTACAAAATTAAGCATCCAATACATCCCATAAATTAGATAAACATAAATTTTTCCAGGCTCATCAAACATTACTTCAGTTCTTGTGGTTTTGCCTTTATGTGCATGACAAGCTTTGTCATCTTTACCACGATAAGCTTCAGTTTCAGTTATTCTAAAACGCAAGGGTTTATTATCTCCAATTTTTCGAACAATTATTTTACCTATTAACTCAGGAGCAACAAAAAGTACATCTCTATTAAAAAAATCCTGATCAAGAAACATATCAATATTCTATTTTGTCATCTTTTTCTTCCCAAATTTTAAATGCGACTATTGCTTCTTCGCGCATCATTTTCGAAGTTTTTAGATTTCTTTTTTGATATGGTTTTTCAATTTCTTCGTAAATAAAATTATCACTAAAACCAATATTGTCAGCATCATTTTTTGTATTTCCGAAATACAAACTATCAATTTTAGCCCAATAAATTGCCCCTAAACACATTGGGCATGGCTCACAAGAGGAGAATATTTCACAGCCACTCAAATCAAATGTTCCAAGTTTTTTTGCTGCAGCTCTAATTGTATTAATCTCCGCATGTGCTGTTGGATCATTGTCAATAGTGACACTATTTGCAGACTCTGCAACAATTCTTCCATCTTTAACAATTACAGCACCAAAAGGACCTCCTCCCTTTTCCATATTTTTAATAGATAGCTCAATCGCTCTCTTCATAAAATCTTTTTTCTCCATAATAAAATATTTAACGAATTATTTTTCGCTCCACAAAAATAATGAATAAAAATATGATATAAAAACAACCCCAGTAGTAGTTTCCATAGTATCATCTGTAAACATCGAAAGTACAGTAATAAGGAAAAAGATTGCAAAAAAATAATTATTAATTTTAAATTCAATAATTACAGGATAAAATAAAGCAAATAAACAAATTATCGCACCAACACAGCCAAAAGTAACAAAAAATGTTATGTATTGATTATGCGCTCTATATCTGTATTTAGAGTCTAATTGAGATCTTTTTTCAATGTATAAAGCTTCATATGCATCTTCAACATCCCCTGTTCCTGTTCCGAAAAGAATGTTTCTCGAAGCTAATATAGTTCCTGCCTTCAAGTACTCAAATCTTTGTGTAATACTATGGCCACTAGGATTTCCTCCTTTTATATATACATCAATTTGCCAAATAATATTATATATTCTTTGATTCAGACTTTGATGTTCTGCAAATCTATAATTTGTAATCCCATTTTCAACATATTGGATATCTTTATCTGTCATCAATGAAAACCCTTTTGCATCTTTAGTATATCCTTTTGAAGTCATATATCTTATCAAAGTATGAAATAAACTTTGCTCTTTCGCATCATCTCCATCCAAATTTTCTTTGCTACGTTTTGTCCATTCAGAAAACAGCTCTTTTTCACAAATATCCCGATAAATTAAATTTCCGTTTTCCAATAACTTTGAATCTAAATCATTATAGTATTCATTACCATATTCTGTATAGGTTTTTATTTCGCTTTGATCAACAGTAGGTGTATAGAAAGTTTTTACCTGATATCCGAGATAAGATAAAACAGTTAAGGGAATACCAATAATTAAACTAAAATATAAATATTTAATTATCTTTTTCTTTTCCGAATGTGCTTTTACCCCAAGACTAACCCAACCAACAATTAGTAATGAAGCTAATCCTGTAAAACCCTGAATCATTATTAAGAATCCAACAAACCAAACAATTAGAACTATTGCAATAATAATTTTCCATTTAGTAAAGAACAATTTCTCATGAATAAAATAAAAAAGAATAAGGACAGATAAGCATACCATCAATGATAGTCTGATATGAGTAATAAAAACTGCAATATCTCTCAAATTCTGGGGTGTTGGATTATTTACAATATCAAAATAAACAAATAAGCCTGAAATTGTACTAAAAAATACCCCGGAAATAAATACCCCCACAATCAAGTTAATGTTTTTTCTTGAAAGTACCATTGATGTTCCAATAACAATTGGAAATGCTAACAATGGTAATTTTATCTTAATATCATGCAAGGCAAAATTCAAATTGTTTGTATTAATCAACCATAAAATATGGGTAAAAAACACTAATAGAAAAATAATAATTGATTTATTTTGTATTAGTTTTTTGAATTTTTCTTTGTATCGCAACTCAACAATCCAATTTACAATTATCAATAATGTTGCAGCATTAGTTACATACTCGCTTAATGGTAAACAAAATGCAATAACACAAAGGCCAAATAAATATATGTATTTATGTATTCTTTCTCTCACGTACAAAAATCAACACTATGTTAGGTTCTCATTGATGCACTAGATTTTATTTTCTTGTATCCAAATACAATATTGCACCCAATTCTAAAGTTAATATTTTTGGCTTTCTGTGGCCATATCATAGCGGTAAAACTGTCTGTAACAAAATACCAATTCACAGGACCGAGACGTGCAGATAAACCAAAGCCTACATTATTTGCAGTACTATGAGCTAATGAATAAGTTAAGTGCGCAGATAAAAAATTTGTCAAATTAGAATTTACACCAAAAGTTAAAGATTGCATATAAGATTTTCGATAAAATTCACCTCTATACAAGGCTGTAAAGTGTAAAAGTTTATGAAACTTATATTTCCCACCTAAATATATACTTGAGGGTAACCATGTCACATAACCAGTTTCTAAAAGACTTGGTTTAAATGTATTTATCAAGGTATCTGCAAATTTTTCCAAAGACTCTTCCATCTCCTCATCATTTTCCCAAAGTTCCAATTGTACACCTCTGTACTCATATTGTCCATTACTAACAAAATTTTGTGGGTTTGTATTCCAACTAATAAATCCGAAATCAGTAAGAGATGCGAATAAGTCAATTTCAGGAGAAAATTTATAGGAGGCTCCTATATCAAAACCTAATCCTAAATTTTTAAGATTCATAAAATAACTTGTTGGATTATCTTCAAAATTTTCCAATGAAGCATCATTTACATCTAACATTAGAGAATCCAAATTTCCATGATCATCCATATATTCCATATAATCAAAACAAACTGGAAGTGAAGCTTGTATTTTCATATCAGTAGTCCAGGTCATTGAATAATCGTCAGGATTTGTATAAAGTGACAATTCTTTAAAATTTGTATTTACATTTGCTAATCCAAAGAGGACTTTTACACGACCACCAACATTCAATTTATCATTTGCTTGCATTGAACCTCCAACTGCAAGTTCTCTATAATGGGTAAAATTAACACCTAAGCCACTAAAATCATGCGGTTTACTTTCTAACATATATGGCATATTCCCATTAAGAGTAAATTCAAATAAATCGTATGGTAAAGATATCCCATATTTAAATTTCTCGGTTAGAGCAACAGTTATAAACATATTCTCAGTTTTAATACCTAAATTCAACAACTCAATTTGGGTATCAAATCTCATGTGAGTTGTATTTTTAAGTTTATCCATAAACAACGGGATATCAAGGACAAGATTATCTGCCGCTGCTCCTTCACCCATATGAAGAATATGATTATAATAAAATGAATTATTTGCATAATTAAAATAAATTGGTGGTGGCAACTGACCTGCTATTGGAATAAGAACGCCCCCAAGATGGAATTTGTATGAGATATCCGCTGCAGGGTTTACAAACTGTGATTGCAGAACTCTATCCATATTATATAATGTTAATGCTTGTTGTGCATAAACACTTCCGAAAACACTTATAAATACAATAAATAATATATTTTTTTTCATCTTAATTTACTTTTATTCGAATTCATTAGAAATAGAATCTATATTACCTTCAAGTTCAAGATCAACTTCAAAGCCAATATCAAATTTAATTCTATAGTCGCTATAAATTTTCACAACCTCTTCAATGTTTGCATCAGTTGTATTAGCTTGACCTCCATAAATTACATATTCACAATTATCAAGTTTTTTTAATCTTTCATCTGTATATTCAATTTTTGTTACTTTTCTGGAAAAGTCTAATACTCTTCCATCTGCATCTGTTTGTGCAGGAGCCAACAACCGTTCCTCATATGTATAAAACAGAGAATCTAAAACAACATAATTTTCATCTGTAAAATAAACTTGTCCAAACGCTTCGATAGGAAAACCGTTTTGAATATCTATTCTCACAAGAGCTCTTTCTACCGGATTATAATCCCCTTGAATGTCTGACAAATCGACTTCTGTAGTATCCCACATATGCCAATTATATATATAACCCCACATAGGTAATTCCATAACCACCTCTACCTCAATTTCTGAATCTTCAATAACAAAATTATGATGATCCAAACCATCAGGATTTGTTGTTGCTTTTGCTCTGAATTGTATCCATCTCGGTCTTGCATTAACAACATCATCAATATTAGAATTACTTTTATTTACTTTCAGAGAATCTAACATTTCCTGACCTACTACAGTTGCATAATTAACATTATAAGGATTTGTCTCTCCAATCGGCAAATTATTTGCATCATCCAGAATATTCATATCTCCATCATCATGCGAATTCGCAATTAGATGTGTAAAATAAAACTGTGAAGGAACGCCATATGAATTCCAATAATATATTTTAAATTTAGGATCCATAAATAAATACTCTTCTATTTCCCAATCATCATTACGAAATAAAGAGATATCTATAGTATCACTTTCGAAAAACAATGTGTTTTCACCAAAATAGCCGTACATAATTTGATATTGCATATCAATCATATCTGAATCAAACGAAACAGATCCTGTATTGTCTGCTGTTCCAGACCAAAATAAAGTTAATCTGAGTTCAACTGGGATTTCATTAAATCCATTAGCTGTTTGTGTCATATCAATATTATAATCTGAAAAGTCATTATTTAAACTTACAGCACTTCCTCCACCTGGAGTATAAATAAATACTGTTGAAAATGGAACTCCATTTTTAGTTACAGTTGGAAATTTTACATATAGCTTAGCTGAATGCATGTAAGTAGAATTTGTAGCTATATTTAATATCCCTGTTTTCAGTGTTAAAGAATCTATTTCTGCATCAGGATTAAACATTGAAAACAACATATCCTCTGTATAAGAATAACTTACAGTATCACCCGTACTATTAAAACCGGAAAAATCAAATACCGGACTATTAATAGTTCCATTGATATTTTGATCTTCGAGATAAATAATTTCATTTACTTTATTTGAGGATACTCGGGTAAGATATTGCAAAGACACATAACCATCTTCATTTTCAATCAACAAACCAGTTGAATCATACATTTCAACAGCATCTGAGAATGCCACATCTCCCCACACAACAGGCCCTGCGAAGCTTGCATCATATTCAACTTCTCTATCCCATTTGTCAAAGTTAAAATTATCTTTAACACAAGATGTTATAAAAACAGCTAAACCAAACGCAATCAATAGTAATTTAAATTGTGTTTTCATATTATAATTAATTTTCATTTACTTCGTAATTATACAACAAATTTTCCTGACCACCAACAATAAGATTAAACATGTTTGAGTCTGAACTTAAATATCCAATACTAAATGGTGTCAATCCATACAAAGGAAATCCATCAAATAATGACCCATCATTATTTAGAAGAAAAATTTTACTTGTCGAAGAACAGACGATTCCAATCTTTATTTGGTTGCGTGGAAAACTATAAAAAACAGGCTTTGAGGAAGGTTTTGCATCAAATGTATAAGCAAACAGTAGCTTCTTTTGTCTATTGTAAACTTCTAAACATTTCCCATCTAAAAACACATAATCATTACTCCCATCACTATTTACATCTTTTAGCATAAAATAATGTTCTTCGGAAAAGTCCTTAATTTTTAATGAGTCTTGCTTTCCATTCTTATAAAAAAATCTTAACATCCCATTTTTATCTGTCGTAACAAACCTTTTTTTAGAATATGTATAATCTAAATACATAGGATTATTATTGGAAAATTCAAATTTTGTTAAGTAATCTAGTTTTGTTTCACCTTTACGATTTAAAAAATAAGCTTTATATTTATCTTTAAACACTATAAAATCCTCTCCATCTAGACAATAATGATGGATTTCTGTATTTATAATATTTTCTGATTTATCAAACTTCCATCCTTTTACCAAATCTCCTTCTGCATCATAAAGATAAACTTCATTATTTTCACAAGGAATAATAATTCTATAATTTTTATTATCATTATAATCAAAAAGTGACATTGGAGCAGTAGCAGATGCTCTTAATTTTATTGGATACTTATCCACATTATTGCCAAGTCTGTCAATTAAATAAATTTTGTTTCTAGTTGAAAAAAGATATTGTAATTTACCATTTTTATATAAATCTATCTGATAGACATCACTTTGAATTTTTTCATCTAATCCTACCCTCCATATCTCTCTTCCACTATTACTTAACAAGTATAAATTATTATCATGATCTTGCACAAGAATTTCTTTAGTATTATTATCATGATTTACATCTAAAACAGGTTTTACAGAAACAGTATTTGATAATCTGCTTTCCCAAACAGTTTTTGGTTTTTCAACTAAATATTTTTGTTTTTTTACTACCAGATTATTATAAAGCATATCGTTGCTTTTGTTTATTTGATAACCAAAATTTCCAAAACTGCTCAAAAGTTCTGCTTTTTCGGTAATAATTTGTTTTTTTTCATCATTTAACAAACTTTTAAATATACCATATCCATTAAGCATAGAAAAATAGATAAATAGATTTGAGCTTTCTGAAAAGTTTTCGAGAAATAAATTATGATTTATACTTGTTTCTAATGTTTTATTTAAAATAATATCATAAACAATTTTAAACATAGAACTTTTTGAATTTGCAAAAATCATAAAATTATTTAGACAACACACATATTTTCCTGAACAAGCACTAAAATAATGTCCAAACAACATTTCTGGCAATCCTTCGAAAGGAAGAATAAAAACATCTAAAGAAGTATTTTCATCTATATAAATTTTATCCTTTAGCTGAGCGTCATTCATACCTGTATTTAGTTTTATTGCATTTATAATATTTGCAAGTTCAATCTTAGCTGATGCTTCTGACTTTACTCCAAAAATCAGGTATGAATTTTCCAGCAAATCGAATGCTCCAGGCGTTGTTACTGCAAGACAAACTTCATTATTAACCAAAGGATAAAAAGAGGCATTTACGTCTATTCCAACATCTTGTTTTGTTTCACTAAATTTACTTATACATTCTTGTTTTAATCCGATTGAATTATTATACTCTGTAAGTGTTTGTCTAAATCCTTCTATATTATTAAAAGACATTGCAAAATAATATAGAGTGTTATCAGGCAACACATTAATACATTTTAAGTTTGATGGCTTCTGAGATTTTAAAATTTGTGTGAAATTCGTTGTAGAGTCATTTCCTTTTGAAAACCCATTTAAACTCAATATATCATCACTAAAATTTAAATCTAATTCTGTCCAAGCAGAAAAATGCTCAAGCCTTTTAATAATATCTTTATTATTTTCTGAAATTCCAGCCAAAAACCCTTTAGAAAATATTGACATATTAACAAAAACATTAGCTATCTCGTTTTTACCGGCAGTAGCATATAAACTAATAAATTCAGGAACAATATCATTTACAGATTTTGAATTAATTAAACTTTCAATAGATTTTTCGATTAATTTTTGCGAAAAGCTTAATACCAACAATCCATTTTTACAATAATAATTTAGACTTCCAAGATTATTATTACTGTTATATTCATATACTATAACATCTTTAAATTCACGTTCAGAGACATTGCCATTAACCGACAGTTTGTCATTTATTTCTGAGATATACTTGTTTTGTTTTATCTTTTCAGAAGGTTTAATTACAATAAGTTGAGTAAAAGGATTTATCCCTTCGGGATGAAAAGACCAAATTATTTTATTATTAATTTTACTACTATCCAGTATTCCTAAAGTATCTATACAATGGAATATTGAATTACCATATTTTAGATTCAAAAGCTCAGCAAAATCAGCAAACATCCCTGATTTTTCCTTCATAGATAAATAAAAGTCTTCAGGACTATTTAACTCAATAATCATAGCTACTTCAGGAGGGATTGCACAAATTGGTTCCGATATTTTATCAACTTTATTACGAAGTAAATAAAATACAACCATAATTATAATAATCACAATAGCCAAACTACTTATGAGAAAGATTTTTTTCTTCATAATTAAAAACACTTAGTTTAATCTTGTAAAATTAATATACTTTAGTTCAAAATTTTATCAAATTAAAAGATTAAATTAACAATTAACAGTTAAAAAATTATAAAGCAAAAAACTTGTTTTTAACTTATTATCACGATATTAGCAGCTAAAAAGAATCTATATGTCAAAAACATTTTTGATAATAATAATATTTATTATGCCATCATTCGTAATAATAGCAGGAAACGATGGTGATAACGACAAACTAAATATTCATGAATCAAAGTCTTCTGTTTCATATCTGGATAACATTAGCAACTCATTAGAAATTCTTTTTGACTCTATAAATATTTGGTGGACCGACAAATCAAGCATAAATGATAGTATTTTAAATTTAGATGCTCCTGCATATCCTCCATCTATATATTCGCACCGAATTGATTATTTAAATGAACTTAGCCCTATAAAATTAGACTACAATGAGCATGTACAGGTATTCATTGAAGCATATGGAGAACGCAATCGTGAAAAGATGCGACTTGTAATGGAAAAATCTATGTATTACTTTCCAATATTCGAAGAATATCTTACAAAATATGGTTTGCCAATAGAATTAAAATATCTTGCCGCAGTTGAGTCTGCTCTTGATCCAAATGCAATTTCAAAATCAGGAGCTGTTGGGTTATGGCAATTTATGAAATCAACTTCCGATTTATTTGACTTAAAAGTAACTTCTTATATTGATGAAAGAAGAGATATCCACAAATCAACTGAGGCTGCCTGTCGATATTTAAAATATTTATTTAATACTTTTGGAGATTGGCAACTTGCCTTAGCTGCATATAATGGTGGTCCGGGAACTGTAAAAAAAGCTATTGCACGTAGTGGAGGAAAGACAAACTATTGGGAACTAAGACCATATTTTACGAATCAAATGCAAAATTATGTTCCTGCATTTATTGCCATGAACTATCTTATGGAATATCATGCTGAACATAACATTTTCCCTGACAGCACTTTTATAGAAGCTATGCAAACTGACACACTTCAGATTTTAGGACCACTAAGATTATCACAAATATCAGAAATAACAGAATTTAATCTTACCACACTAAAAGAGCTAAATCCCGTTTACTTATATTCGTATATTCCGGCAGATGGGTTATATCATACATTAGTATTACCCCAAAACTTAACACATATATACTTAGAGACTTCTGAAAAGATTTACACATTAAAAGATAAAGACAGCACGTATAACAGTTCTATCAGTAATGATTATCAAGTAGTAAGACCCGAAAGAAATAACATACAATATCATAATGTTATTTCTGGAGACAATTTTTTTAGATTATCTATTAGATATAATTGTTCTGTAAAAGAAATATACGAATGGAACAATCTACCTGATAATTATATGTTAAAAATAGGTGATAAATTAAAGTTTTTTGTAGAATAAATCAACTGTATTTTTTTATTGTTTCATTATAAATTAATGAACAATTGTTACAATTCCAACATAAGGCTCCCTCTCAAAAATATTTACAACATATAAATAGGGCCCGGTTGGTAGTTTTTTCCCATTATAAATACCATCCCATTCAAAATCTAAATCTCTTGATTCTCTAATTTCTTGTCCCCACCTATTAAAAAGTTGTATGTGACAAGCATCATAAATGTCGAGATTTTCAATTATCCAGGTATCATTTATTCCATCTCCATTAGGGGAAAATGCATTTGGTATTCTAATACACTCGACCAAAGGATCATCTACTAGCCTTACAATTCCTAAATCAACTTCACATCCATTTGCATCAATTATAGACACCTCATACACACCTGCTCCAAAAGAATTTAAAGTATCTAAATACATTGGCATTCCATCAAGATAATATGAATAAGGAGCTGTTCCTCCTATTGCAGAGACATATACAGATCCATCATTATTTCCAAAACAAGATGGACTATTTGCATAAACAGTAGCAGAAAGCTCTGCTGGTTCAGAGACAACAACTTCGGTAAAATCCGAACAGCCATTTGCATCTGTAGCACTAATTATATAATTGCCTGCACTCAAACCAGTATGACTAGCACTTGTTGAAATATAATCTTCTCCAGAAACAATATAAGTAATAGGTTCATTACCACCTACTGTTGAAACATGTATTTCACCATTTGATTCTCCATAACATTTTATACTAATAACATCAACATTTACTTCCAAATCATTATCAGATTGAATAATTTCATAATCTTGTACTATTTCACAATTATTTACATCTGTTACAGTAACAGTATATTGACCCGGATACAAATTTTGCAAATAAGGCAAATCTGAACCTTCCGACCACGCATAAATGTATGGAGAAGTTCCTCCTGATACAGTTAAATGAATAGAACCTGTATTTTCTCCCAAACAACCAATATTTGACACATTTGCATCAACAATAATTTGTTCTGGTTGTGAAATACTAATCTGACTTGAACCTGAGCAATTCCAAGCGTCGGTTATTGTCACAGAATAATCTCCATAAGGCAATCCACTCATTTGCTGAGTATTTCCACCTATCGACCATTCATAATCAAACGGAGAATTTGAACTTCCAGTAATAGCTTCAAGAATTCCATTACTATCACCATAACATAAAATATCTTGAATTTGGTTTATAGAAACTGATATTGCACCTAAAGATTGTACTTCAAAACTTTCTACCTCCTCACACATATTGCTATCAGTAACCGTTATTTGGTGAATTCCTGGTATAATATTAGACACATCACTTGTTGTTTCTGTCGCACATGACCATGCATAGGACAAAGATCCAATACCGCCAGAAGCTGTTACACTTGTAGCCCCAGCAACTCCACTACAATCTGCATCAGTACTAGATACTGAAACTAAAATCTGCTCTGGTTCAAATATTTCTATTTGTGCATATGCTTCACATAAATTTACATCAGTTATAGTAATATCATATAAACCCGGTTCAAGATTGTTTATCTGCGGATTTATTTGTCCATTATTCCATTCATATGTAATTGGATACGTACCCCCCATAACTGCATCTACCATAGCAACACCATCTCCATAACCAAAACAAGAAACATCTGAGCCGGTTAAGCTCACAGTAAATGGTGCTACATTAGATGCAAATACTGAATTTGAATAGGTACACGTATTTGCATCAGTTACAGTATAGCCATATGGAGAATTTACAGGAATACTATTGTTAGTAAATCCCGTTGAACCATTTTCCCAATTAATGCTATAAGGTGAAACTCCTCCTGTTGGAGTAATTGTTGCAGAAGCATTATCCCCATTACATAGAGGTCCTGTTACATTTTCTGTAGCAGATAATACTGTTGGTTCATCGATAAAGATATTGCCTATCGTTTGACAATTATTTGCATCAGTAATAGTAAAATCATAAGTACCAAAAGACAATCCATTTTGTGTCATTCCTGTTAATGTAGGATCGCTCCAACTTATTCCATAGGGATTATTTCCTCCAAATGGCACAATCTCAACACTTCCATCCGACAAACCATTACAAGAGACATTATTAATAACATTACTTGTATATTGAAGCTCTGTTGGATTAGTTAGTGTTTGGGATAAAACAGATGAACATCCGTTTGCATCTGATACTGTAATATTATAATTCCCACTTGCCAGTCCATTTATTATGTATGGACTAGTAGCAGTTGTAATAGGTCCTACACCATAATCAATACTATAATTAGGCATACCTGAAGTAATATCAATAGTTATTGTTCCATCATTACTATTATAACATTGTGGATCACTAAAATCCGTAATTGAGCATGTAATTGCTCCAATATCTGTAATATTAACAGCTTGTACTATTGAGCAAAAGTTTGCATCTTCTACTGTCACGTTATATGTTCCTGCTACAAGTGCTGAAGCTGTATTTCCCGAAACACCTCCTGCAGAAGCAGGCCAATAATACTGATAAGGAGAAACTCCATTATTCCCACTCACTGTTGCAGAACCAAGCGTTGAACAAACTTGATCAGAAGAGGCTGTAACAGAAGTTGTTATTTGTGCTGGTTCAGTTAAATTTATATTTTGAACAGAAGAACAACCCATCGCATCTGTAATTGTAATTGAATAATTACCAACCCCTAAACCACTAAATGTATTTGTGAACAAACCACTAGTTATAACTCCAGTACCAGTATCAAAATTAAAATTTGGAATTCCTCCAGTAATTACTACAGTAATTTCTCCATCACTATCTCCATAACATGATATTGGATTTGTAATCGAACTACTGGCAGACATTGTTCCATCATCAGCAATAATAACAGGTTGAATATATTGACACATATTTACATCATTAATTGTTACATTATATGTTCCAACAGTTAGATTGCTAGCGGTACCACCACTTACTCCTCCTGCTGTTGCCGGCCAAGAATATGTATATGGGGATGTTCCTGAACTACCAAGTACAGTTGCTTGCCCAGGTATTGCACAATTCTGATTTTGAATAGAGGTTATTGATCCACCAAGAACACCTGGTTGCGTCAAAATAACACTCTCTGTAGCTGAACAAGAAAAATTATCTGTTACAGTAACACTGTAATTACCTGCCGATAATAATGACATTGTACTAAAAGAATTACTTGTAATATAGGAATCACTCCCCCAATCAATAGTATAATTAGGTGTCCCAGAAGAAATGTTTACATCAATTACACCATTTGAATCTCCATTGCATAAAGGTTCTGTATTAATCCCCAATGACAAAGAAGGAACAGGATTTACAGAAACCAATGTTGATGAACTATTAGTACAACCTGATAAACTAACTGTCACTGTATATGTTCCAGCATCTAATAATGTACTTGAAGAATTTATTGGATTTTGCTGATTAGAAGTAAAACCATTTGGTCCTGTCCATGAATACGTCGCTCCAGTAACTGCTGTTGTTGTAAGCTCTATATTATCTCCAACGCAATAAGGACTAGTACTAGTTGCTAAAGATGCTGGTGATGGATTTACTATTACATCAGTAGTACTAGATGTTGAACATCCTCCAAGACTTACTGTTAGATTATATGTTCCCCCATCTAATACGGCACATCCTCCAATAATTGGATTTTGTTGGTTTGAAGTAAAGCCATTTGGTCCTGTCCATGAATATGTTGCCCCAACTATTGCAGTACAAGATAATTGGATATTATCACCTGAGCAATAAGGGCCTCCATTTGAGGCAACTGATGCAGGTCCTGGATTTACAACAACTGTTGTTGATGATGAATTAGTACATCCAGCAGCAGAAACAGTAACATAATATATCCCATCGTTTAATACAGTGCTCCCAATAATATCTGGTTCTTGAGAAGTAGAAGTAAATCCATCCGGACCTGTCCAATTATAAGTTGCTCCTGAGACTGTTGGAGTTGTCAAACTTATTGTATTGCCTTCGCAATACGACCCTGTATTCGAAGCACTTGCGTTTGGTATTGGATTAACAACAATATTAGTACTAACTTCAGCAGTACATCCATTTGAGTCTTCGACAGAGACAGTATAAACAGTTGTAATAGATGGGCTAACAGTAATATTATCCGAAGTTGAACCAGTACTCCAGTCATAACTAATAAAACCTGCAGCAGCTGTTAAAGTCGCACTTTCACCATCACAAATAGTTGGGAAATCTACACTTACTGTTGCTGGCACAGGAGGATCAACAGTTATAGAGCTACAATTTGAGTTAACACATGCTCCTTCTGCTTGCACATAATAGGTGGTTGTCACAACAGGATTTATACTAATAGTAGCTCCTGTTCCAATTTGTGTTCCACCACAACCTCCTGTATACCAAACCCAATTAGCTCCAACAGGCAAACTACCTGTAACACTAATTTCCGAGATACTACAGTCAGAAGCTGTAACCGGTGTTATAGCATCTGGTTCTATCGCAGACAACACGTTATTAAATTTTGCAGCACCTGTACATGATGAAGCACTAGTATATTGGTAACCTCCTCCAATTGGAGTTAGTCCAGTAAATTTACCGGTCAAATACAAATCTACATTATCTACAGCTGGTTCATAAATATCAAAACCTGAATATCCTGCATACCCTGCAGAATATCCATAATAACTTAACCACTCCATATAATCATCTGAGCGCAATTGAACAAACATGATGTTTGCATTAGTTCCTACAAAAGATGAATTATAGTAATCAGTATGTGATATGTCAGGCAAACCTGCAGTATACTGATGTCCACATATCCACAAATTATCATAAGAATCTTTTTTTAATTGCTTCATACTAGTATATGCAGTCCCACCAAAAAATGTACAATAAGTAATTGTTCCTGATGTATTAACTTTAAACAAATAACCATCCTGAGTTCCGGCAACATTTGCAGTAATTCCTGAACCATCATTTATAATCCCATCGAAATATGCACATCCTCCCGGATCAACTACGGGAAAGTTTGCGCTATAAGTATGTCCACAAACGTATAAATCTCCATCAGGGTCTAATTCAATATCTCCATTTGCTGCTCCAATATTAATTTTATCAAATCCTGCCCCACCAATATATTGACCATAATTAGGTACTGGCTGATTACTTGAATTAAAATGCATATAGAACATATCGTTTTGTCCCAGATTTGTATATGTATCATTTAAGATTGCAGTAGAAAAACGTGTGCTTGAACTCCACATTTCATCTCCGGCTAAATATATATTTCCATTAGTTTTATTTACAGCAATATCTGAACACCTTCCTGTATAAGTTGAAGCAGTTTCACCCGGCAACCATGTTGCCCAATATAGGGCTCCGCTACTATCAAATTCCAAGATAAAACTGGTTGCAGTTGTATTTCCGTTAAGTGCACCAAGATAACCTGTTCCTGAAGGAATACTACCAGCTTGTATTCTTGTTGGATAACCTCCAGATTTGCCGGTCATGTATATATAATTACTCAAACCACATGAAATATCAAAAACTTCCAGATTGGCTCCAATGTCAAGATATGTTGCCCATTGTCTGGTATTATCTGGTTGGAATCTTAACAAATAACCTCTTGTACCAGTACTTAATGACCCATCCCAGGCTTGATAAAATGCAGCGCCCCATGTTTGTAATGGGAAATCCCCCGATCCGGCAGAAAATAATTTTGCAGAAGTTCCCGCTATATAAAGATTATCGTTATCATCAAGTTCTACACCACCATTTACATCATCATCGCCAGAACCACCATATTGACAAGCCCAAATTAAATCCCCAGTTGTGCTAAATTTTGAAATTATTACTTCATTATTCGTATTATCTGTTCCATAAGTTACAGATGTTCCTGCACTAGCTAAATAATTTGTTAAATCTGCCAATCCAGGATTCCATTCCCAATCTACAATATAAAATTCACCAGCAGAATTTGTTACCAATTCACCCCAAGATCCATATCCATTATATTCCAACGAACTTGTCCAAGTTAAACCAGGATCAATTACCAAAGGCAATGTTTCATTATAATTTTCGAATTCAAAATGCAATTTGTTGTTTTCATTAACAAATCGTGTTTCAATATCTTTATTTCCTACAAAAGAAACTGGAGCTCTGTCATTAATATTAAAACTGCCAACACTAAAATTAATACTGCCATCAGAATTAATAAATAAATCTTTAACACCTTCCCAACGTAGCGAAATAATTTCAGGAGACACTCCCGGATTTACAATATATTCATATTTTAAAGCTCCTTGATTTATATAAAATACTAAATCGATTCCTTCGTAAATATTTCGATACCTGATTTTTTCAAAAGATCTAACATTTAATATTCCTTGGGGACAATGCCCCAAATAATAATCCGAAGTATGATTCATCTTATTTTCACCAACTATTTCTAGCTCTGAGTTTATTCCTTCAAATATTAAGTCAAATCTATGTGCAGATGTTACTGCAGAAAGTTTAGTTGCTAAATTAGTATTACCTTTATTAAATTCCTCAATTGATTTCTCATTTGGAATATTTTCAACTTCATGACTTATAAAAACGACCCTATCATTTAAAAAGTAAATAAACATGTTGTTATAATGTAATCTAAATGCTAAGTTGTCGAAATTTTTATATTGTCCTTGTTCTTCTACAAAGCCCAAATTAGGTTCATAATCATAATTTGCTTTATTTGCTTGTAATGAAGATATAGATAGAAGCATAAATAAATACGCCCAAAAGAATAGTTTATTAAAATTCATATTATATTTTATTTTATTTTTCGCAACTCTGTAAAGTTATCAAACATATTTAACATTTTAAAGACATTTAGTTTAATATTATAGTTGCATGCAATATTTGTAGATATTAGAATCATATTTATCTGGTTCTACCACAAACGGCTATAGCCCTCGTTTCGACAAATTGCTCAACACATCGCAACTAAGTAAATTAGTGGAAAAAGTTAAATTTGCCTTCAGATAATCAAAATAAAATCTTGTAGTAGAAGATTTAGAAACTTTTATAAAGACAATTTTAGTACATGACGAAAATTTTTGTCATGTATTAAGAAGGGCAATACTAATTTTTATGATAAACTTAGTCTTTACCCATTAAAACAATGGTAAAACCATTTATCTTTAAATAAAAAGGAGGTCGTCAAACGAAAACCTCCTTTCAATAAATAATATGTAAATCTACTTTATTCTAGAACAAAATCCCATTCTTTTGCAAACCCTTCTTGAAATTCGGAAAATTCCTCTGTTGCTGCATCATATTTTTCTAAGGCAACGTCAGTAATGTCATAATAATACTCCCATTCCTCATCTGTTAATTCATCAAAATAAATAGAATAATCTATTAAATCTGCAATTTCATTTTCAAGTATATCTCTATACATATCAATGAATTTCAATGTTTCTTTCTTATAATCATCTTTCCCATCAAAATCTTCCATGTCATTAACTGTTTTTTCCGCTTCATTTATCGCCTCTTCGAAAGTATCTTTTGCGTCAAAAATTGCTTCTTCATCTCCATAATCTATTTCATCAAGCAAATCAACTAAAGTCGCATCAACATCATCTAAAATTGAAATCATTTCGTCGTTATATTCTATTGCAGTATCTGTTGTGGCTATTGGACCACAAGCAAACAATACAAAAGATAAAATAACAACTAAGAATAAACCCTTTTTCATAATATTAAATTTTTAATTAAACATGTTACAAATTTATTATTAAAAAATAAATATTCCAAAATTTATTATGTGCGATCATGATAAAAGCTATATTCTATTAAAATTTCATCATAAAGCATCTCATGATAGTGAATCTCTTTATTATATTGATTTTTAAACTGATATCTAAAATTATCAATAATTGAATTGTATAAATGCTTATTTTTTACAAATAATTTACAATCAGACTCAAAAAAGACTCGATAATCTACAACATAGACTATCATCTTACTTTTACAGTTTTCATCAATATCGTACACGACAAGTTTTTCTAATCCGTCTTGTTTCTTTTTAATAAATTTTATTGCATCCTCTATCAAAAATAAATCGGAACTTAAATCATACCCTTCATCATCACTTATAAGGCTTAGAAAACAATTACCACACACACTATCAATAGGTTCACAAACTTCGCATACAAAATATTCCATTAAATCCTCTTTTGTATATTGCCTCACAGAGTCAATGCCAACAATATTATTATTCGAAGTATTATTTTCAAGAATATCAGTATTAATTACTTTATTCTTATTACATGTAACAAATAACAGTATCACTCCCAATATTAGATAAACAAAATTAATTTTCATTAAATATCAATACTTATTTCCCAAAATTATAAAATTTCGGATTAAAAACTTAATTTTGTAAAAAAATAAAATTATGGCAAACAAAAGAGATTTAAAAAAAGATTTAAACTGGTTATCTCACGAAGTTATTTCGGATTGTTTAATATATCTTGAAATCAATCCAGATGCTAACGAAAAATCAGTTGCTAAAATAATTGACAAACTCATTGTTCATCGAAAAGAAGCTTTTACAAAAATAAATGAACACACTTCTCAATTAACAAAAAAAGAAGTTAAAAACAAGTTTAACGAAATCGTTAAGGACTTTTTTAACACTGCTGATTCTTGTTTTGAAGAATTAAGCAAATTATCTAAAAAATAATGCAAAAACAAATTACTGTTCCAGGGCTTGGGTTAGTTCAAATCAGTAAAAAATCAAATGCCAGAAGATTAAAAATCAGGATACATCCTGAAAAAGGAATTTTGGTAACAATTCCATGGCATACATCATTTAAAAAAGGTGAAAAATTTGTTTTAGAAAATATTGATTGGATTAAAGACAAGAATCATAAAATTGATTTAAATTCTACTATAACACAATTTAATCCGGAATCAGAATTTATAACCAGATCTTTTAATACTATTTTTGAAGTAGATTCAAGAATCGAATTAAATGCCAAAATTGACATGGAACAAATCCTTTTTCTTTATAATCCATTAAAAATTGATTTTGAAAAGACAGAAGTTCAAGACTTTATTAAAAAAGTAATCATAAATGGACTAAAAAAGGAAGCTAAACTATATCTTCCAAAAAGAGTAGACTTATTAAGTACAAAACACAAACTATATCCTACCAAACTCACAATAGGCTCTGCTTCGACAAGATGGGGAACCTGCAATACAAAAAATGAGATCCGTCTTTCTTGTAGATTGCTTTTACTTCCAGATCATTTAATTGACTATGTAATTACACATGAACTTTGTCACATTGTACATAAAAATCATGGAGATGAATTTCACCAACTATTGAATTCTCTAACAAACGGACATTCTGCTGCTTTAAATAAAGAACTGAGGACTCATTCCATTCACATTAAGCCAGGAAATTACAAATTTAAGTAGTCAATATTAATACAATATATCCGAATCACAATAGGCTAATTTACATTCCATATTTCTAAATTATCAGGCGACAATCCCCCGGTTTAAATAGAGAAAAAGTTAAGTAGGCGGGGTTTAATAAGAAATATAGATAATGTATTAATCAAACTACGAGTAAAGAGAGGAGAACCGGAGTTTAAAAGTTCATACTCCAGCTGAGGAAGGATGTTTGTATTAATCGGAACATTTAATGGTGTATCAATTTCAAAGCCTGACCATTTTACATTATTTTGCCTAAATGTGATTTCGGATATTATTGTGTCTTTTTTGTGTTTTTCATTTAATAGAAATAAACCTGATGAAATACTTTTGCCAAATAATTTAGCATTACTAAAATCTAATTTTGCCATATTGACGTTTTCACATATCATCAGGTCTAATACTCTCTCTAACAACTATTACTATTTAACAACTAAAATTTCTGTTTTACTAATTTTCGCGAAACAAGTCTGCCAGAAGAATTATACACTATATTAAGCATATAAATTCCTTCGGGTAAATTCGAAACATCGAGTTTGATCTCTGTACTAAACTCTAACTCGACAAATTTTGTTTGATAAACAATCTGCCCTATTGAATTTGTCATATACAATTTAACAGATTCAGCATCATTGTTTAAAAATCGAACTGTTAGTTTTTGATTTACCGGATTAGGATATAACTCAAAGTTGAAATCACTTTCTCCTTTACATGAAACAGTAATAACATTACTATTATTAAAGGATCCGTCCATATCTACTATTTTTAATCGGTAATAAATTATTGACTCTTTCATTAATAAGTCATTGTAATTATAATTTAAGTTATGATTACTATTACCTGCTGCCTCAACATAAGTTAAGTCTTTCCAATTAAGCAAATCATCACTTCTTTGAACTACAAAATAATCACTATTTATTTCATTTGCCGTTACCCAATTTAGAAGAACTTCATCGTTAAGACAATTTGCTGAAAAGCTTAATAATTCAACAGGCAAGGTACTATTAACAGTAAGTGTAAAGCAATCCATAATTATATTACCACAATCGTCCTCAATATCGCAACAGTAGGTAGTTGTAACCGTTGGACTAAATATTGGATTATGGATAACGGTATTACTTATTGTCCCATCATTTGGTGTCCAAGTATAACTAGCTGCAAAATCATTTAGCTCTGATTGGTATGTATCGCCTTGGTCTATTTCCTCATCCTGAAGCTGTGCTGCACTTGTAATTGTTGGATAAGAATTGACTTTAACTGTATGTTTATTCGTTCCTTCACCTGTCCCCGAAGTAAAGCCCCAATAAACCAGATTATTACCGCTAAAAATGTTGGTTACAATATCATCTGAATACGTTATTGTAGCTGTTGGTGAACCATTCCAATACATTTCTAACAGATTACTGGATGCAGTCCATTTTACTGTTGCTGTATAGTCTGCTCCATCAGTAATACCAACATTACTAAAAGCATCTTGTGCCAAACCAACAGATGCAGCCAAAACATCTGTACCAGCATGATCATTTGATCCATTTTTAAATATTGCTGTATGATCCCATTCCCCACTAGGTGCATAATCTGTCATTGTTGGGTTGTAATAGGTATCAAATTCAATCCCCACTGAAGGCGAAATACCTCCATATCCAATTGAAAGGCCTGTCCCGCCACAACTTAAACAATCGCCTTGTAAAGAAAATACAATTCCATCCGCTCCAGTACCAGCATTGCGTGTGCCAAAATTCATTGTAAAATCAATCTCAAAGTCCTCACTTAAATCTAGCATATAATTAAACCATGCAGAAGATTTTTGAGTTTTAATATCACTGGTTAATGTGATTTCATCCCCTGACGAATTTGCTTTCGCACCGGAAACTTCGCTAAAATATGCATCCCCATTTAGTGTAAACAGGCTTTCAAAATCGCAAGATGCCGTTCCTGAAGTTCCTGTAGGTGTTGTCATGTTGGATCCATCTTCTAAAACAAAATCTCCATTACCACCGGTAATAATATATTTCATTTGTGATGACCCGCCATAAACAAGGGTACTTACTGTTGCCCCCTCCTCTACTTCAAATGTATAATAAGTTCCATTGTCGCCGCTTGCTAAAGTTATATCCGTTAAAACAGGTGTCCCATCAACGAGAACATCAACAGTTCTGTCTACCGTTGCGGAACCGTTCCAATAAGTTCCCCATCCGTCATTTTCGTAATCATACAAAATGATTTTATGTTCACATGATTGAATATCGAGAATCTCACAATTACCCGAAGGAGCAGTCGTTCCGGGAACCTGATTGCCAACACCACCATTCATCGTAATTTGAACACATTCGGCATCAACATAATTATTGATAGTAGCATTTAAAGCAACATCGTAAGTTAACCAGAAATAGTTTGTTCCTTCTGATAACGTTTGTGTTCCATTAATTGACAATGTACCAGTGGAAGGTGAAACTGTTCCAAAAAGATTTGATGTTGAAAATGTTGAACTTGTTCCTGAATAATATAGTTTGATATTACTTACATCACTAATATCAGTTGAACCATTCATATTAATATTAAATTGTGTAACATCAAACGGTGATATTACTCCTGTTGTCTCAATTTCTATTCCAAGTATATGATGGTCCGTATCTGCAGGAAAAGTATAGTCTGTATTTTGTGTTGTATTTGATGAAACGTAAGTCATTGGTGTTAACTCAATTACTGAAATATCATCAATATGAATTCCATATAAGTTTGCAGCACTATAAGCGTGCCAGCCAAAATAATAAGTTGCTGTTGCTGATGGAGTAAATTCTACAGAAACAGTCTGATAAGTTATATGATTAAATGATGCATTGTCAAACAGTTCAACAGACATATCTGACGAGTTTTGAGATGTGCCATAATATAGTGCAAGACTCTCATTGTAAGAACCACTATATGCACGATAAACAAACTCAATTCGATAAGTTACTCCATTACTAAGACTGAATCCCGGAGAAAAAGCCCAATCATTTAGTGCAACAGAACCATCATAACTAATATACATACAATTAGGTGATGAATTTGGATAGGTCGTTGAGGTTTTCCAGTCATCATCAGGGGCACCAATATCTTGTATTGCCCAGCAATTTGGCATATTAGGAGTTGTAACCGCGTCAAAGTTTTCTGTCCATGGTAAGGATGTTATAGCTCCGCAGGCAGTAGTAAATTCAAATGGTCCAGCCCAAGTTGAATAATCGCTACCACCACAATCAGAACGGACATAATAATCGTATGATGTATTTGGACTTAATCCACTCAATGAATAAGGGTTATCTGTAGTAGCTGAGATTGTTGTACCTGTTCCCTGAGTAAATCCTTGAGCGCCATATTCAATATCCCACTCTGTTGCTAAGCCATTTTCTGTCCAGCTAAGATTAGCAGATGATGATGTAATGCTCGTTGCTGACAAGCCTGATGGAGCAGGACAGCTTTCGATTGTTGTGAAATTATAAGGTCCAATCCAATTGCTGTAATCACCACCACCACAGTCAGCTCGTAAATAATAATCATAAGAAGTTTCAGGTGTTAAACCACTTATTTCATAATCATTCCAGACACTAAGATGTGTAGGAGTACCAGTAGGCGAGAAACCTCCAGCGCCTAATTCTATATCCCAACTAGTAGCAGTCCCATTCTCCGTCCAGCTTAAATCTGCATTATACCCAGTGATGTTTGTTGCTGCTAAGTCTGATGGGTCTGGGCAAGGAATATCTATTAAACTGACGTTATCTATAGCCATATCGCTGGAATAATCTGAACCTGTAAGACCATTAAATCTTAGTTTAAGGTCAGAAAATCCGGCTGCAGCAGGAATAGAAACTTCTGCTTCATACCATGCATTTCCTTGATCACCGGAAAGTGTCCAAATACCATTATTCCATGTTCCATTATAATAGGCATCAACTGTAAGAGTTCCCATTGTAGAACCATACATATGATAATAAAAGCTTAATGTTGGTACACTCATTGATGACACATCAAATGTTGGAGAAGTCATGATAGCAGTTTTTGAATAACAGCTAGATGACTCAATAAACAGGTAATTACCTCCGGAAGTATGGTCTGAAGATGGTCCTGTATTTGAAGATGCTGTTGAACTACTTCTAGCCACCCAATCTGTATCATCACCTGCTTCATTAGTCCAACATACGGAACTTAAATCAACTGTACTAACACAATTTACAGTTCCATTATTTGGTGTCAATACATCAAAATCCTCTAAATATGGAAAAGATGATACTGTGCATGATAGAGTTGTTTCATTATTCGTAAGTGGCGATGTCGTATTATATAAAGGTCCTCCTGTACATACAGAATTGTATGAGAAAATGAAGAAATAATAAGTTGTTCCCATTGATAGTCCAGTTGAAGAAAAAGAAGTAGAGCTACCTGCCTGTACAACTGTTCCACCACCTAATGGATCGCTGGCAGAATATGTAGTGCCATCAATAGGATTTGATGATAATGAAGAACTTGTACTGATAACGACTAAATATTCATCTGGTGAACTGACTGCTGCTGTGTAACTTCCATCTATTTGATAATAATCAGGACTTAGATTTAAAACTGTTGGTTGGTCTGATGGTGTTGTACAAGGAAGAGGGCAAGAAGCAGATAATACACTACTTCCTAAATCACCCGGTGTTGAACCTCCTGTGCCACTAGAATATACTTCTGTACCACCTGCATCTGCAACATCATAGATGTAATATTCATTTTCGGATGAATATGAACCTGCTGTGTAATCTGTAGTTATTTCACCTCCATCATCAACAGTAAAATTTATTATTTTCCAATCTCCATCATTATCTCCTGATGTTACTGTGGCATCGGTTATTACAGCAATACTTTCAACATACACCGTTATTTTACCACCATTCCAGGTATCTCCATAAGTATCAACCAGCTTTATGCTGTAATCACAAGTTGGAGGAGCCGTTGTTGTCGTCTCATTGCCTGTTAAAGGAGAGGTTGTATTATACAAGGGGCCACCTGAGCATGCAGAGTTATACGAAAAAATAAAATAATAGTAAGTGGTTTCAGAGTTTAAATTTGTTGAGTTGAACGAAGTTGAACTACTAGCCTGAACAACTGTTCCTCCACCTAAAGGATCTCCTCCATTATAACTTACACCATCAACAGGATTTGAAGATAAAGTAGATGAGGTACTAACAACAACAAGATAATTATCAGGACTGCTTGCTGCAGCAGAAAAACTACCATCTATACTATTGTGAGTTACATTTGTTAAACTTAAAGATGTCGGTTGGTCTGCTGGTGTTGAACATGGGCTATGATTTGAATGTGTGAACCTCATATTCGGCCTCCAGCCACCAGTACCGGTTGCAGACAATGAACAACCAGACCCTGTTCCTGTAGCTTTATTGGTAGGAGAACTTGGAACTATCCCACTTGTTGTCATATGTATATAATCAGAAGCTGTAGTGGAAGAATTATCAAAACAAATTTCTATTACTATATTATTTGTACCATTCCATTGGAATGGCGTTGAAAATGCATGTGTATTCCAACCTGTGCCAGTAGTGGAATAATTTCCGCTATATACTGTAGTAAATGTTTCAGATAAAAAAGGAGCTCCAAAGCTAAAACCTGTAGATGTTGTATGAGCAATTTTAATTGTCAAACCGGTAAATGCTTGAGAACTATTATGTGTGGTTACATCAAAAGCTAAAGAAGTAAGAATATCATTTGCTGGTAATCCTGCAGAAGTAAGTTCTGATGCACTTATCAGGTATTGAAACCTGGCATCTTCAGTTGCACCATGATATGGTCCCCAAATGTTTGAAGTTGTCGTACCAGTACCAATTGTAATAGTCTGAGCAAATAAACCTATTCCGGTTAACAAAATTAGGCAAATAATAATTAATCTTCTCTTCATAGTAGTTTTGCATTTGAATCACAATACAAATATACGGCGATAAGAAAAACAAAAGCAAAGATTAAAGAGGACAGGTGGTGGACATTGTCAAAATATAAACATCGTGTCATAAAATACCCCTAAGCCTTATGCAGCAATAATATAAGCTCATTATAAAATAAGAACACATCAAGACTATGTAATTAATAATCAGTAGACATCTGTAGTTTATAGGCTTGTTTTATAGATTTTTTAGAAACTCTGAAAGATTTTCTTCAGTTTCTAGATTAAGTTTTTTTCGAAGTCGATATCGGCTCTTTTTTACACTTTCTGGTGAAATATTTACAATTGCTGCTATATCCTTTGTTGCCAAGTCAATTGCTAATAATGCACATAACCTTTTATCATTTTGTGTTAAATCGGGAAACCTCTGATTTAATTTTAAGAAAAATGACTCATGAATTTTCTCCAAATGCGAATTAAACTCTTCTCTATCCTTTTCAAGGTATAAGTTTTGATTTACCTTAAATAAGATCTCCTTAAGCTTATTATAATCCTGGCCAACATCCTTAAGATCATTTCTTACAGTATTAAGAAACTCATTCTTTTGAACAATATGTAATGCAAAATTCTCTAGCTCTGTATTTTTATATTTCAACTCCTTTTCTAATCTCTCTCTTTCTTGAGATAATATCTTTTGATTTAGTTTATTATTTCTAAATTTATTCCTAAGATTCAGATATAACAGTCCGCCAATAATAAATAGTAATACAAAGCTACCTATTATTATATACTGCTTAATTTGTTTAAGTTTTGCATCTTTCTCCAAAATTTGAATTTTATGCTCAATTTTTTTTATTTCATATTGCATTTGCAAACTCGAGATTTTGTTTAAAGTCTCGACATTCATAATACTAACTTTTGTGATTGAATAAAGTTTATGAAATTTCAAGCTTTCGTTTAAATTTCCAGCTTGTTCATTAAAATCACTAAGCATTTCATAACAACGATACAAATAATATAGTTCTCCTGAATTCTCTAGATATGGAACAGATTTCTCGAAATACTCCTCAGCTTTTTGATTATCTGATTTTATTAAATATGTCTGTGCAATATTAAACAATGCTATTCCGATACCATTATCTGCTTTAGCTTCTTCAAATAACTCTAATGCAGAAACATATAGTTCCATTGCTTCGGAATACTTTTCCTGTTTAAATTTTATTGCTCCAATATTATTCAAGACACCGGCACGATTTAATAAGTCATCTTCCGGATATAACACATATGCTTTCTCAAAATACATTAAAGCGCTATCGAGCCTACTAAGACTACCATAAGAAACACCAATGTTTGCATAATTTGTGATTAATTGATCAGAATAATTATCTGGGGAAGATTCATAAAATTCGATAGAAAGCTTAAACCTATCCAATGCTTTTTCAAACTCTGATATTTTAATAAACAAACGACCAATTTCCGAGTTAATCAATGCGATCATCTTATCATTTCGCAGACTTTCTGCTATAGCCATTGCATTCAAATAAGACTCCAGCGATTTATCAAAATCATTAACACTTGAGTATATGTCACCAATTAGCTTTAAAGTTTCTGCTCTTTCTTTGTTTTGTTTTATCTTCGAAAATAGGTTCAATGCCTTACTTGCATTTTCCAGTGCATCCGGGTGTTCACCTGCACTATTGTATTCTAAACCTAATTCAAAATAAAGTTTTGCCTCTTCAAATGCATCAAGATTATCTTTTTGAAGCTCAACCAACAGGCTATCCACTTTTCTTTCAAATGCATAAGTCTGGTT
>CAYUWD010000016.1:0-31650 GCA_964448235.1 uncultured Bacteroidales bacterium
CGTTTTCCCAACGTCCATAATATGTTGTTGTAGTTGTTGGTGAAACTGTTAAGTTATTGCCTGTTCCGGCTAATGTTACTCCACATGATTCTGTATACCATGCAAAAGTAGTTCCAGAACCGCCTGTATAAATTAATGTTGTGCTTTCACCTTCACATAAAGTAGTAGCTGTTGCACTTACTGATGTTGGTTCTATTGGTAATGGGTTTACTGTTACTGTTACATTTTGACATGAAGTTTCACCGCATCCGTTTTCCCAGCGTCCATAATAAGTTGTAGTTACAGTTGGAGAAACACTTAAATTATTGTCTGTTCCAACTAATGTACCACCACATGATTCTGTGTACCAACCAAATGTAGTTCCAGAACCACCTGTGTAACTTAAGGTTGTACTTTCGCTTTCACAAATTATTGTTGCACTTGCTGTAACTGAAGTTGGTGCTACCGGTAGGGGATCTATTGTTATTGTTACTGATTCACAAGAACTTACTCCACATCCATTTTCCCAACGTCCATAATATGTTGTTGTTACTGTTGGTGAAACCGATAAGTTATTCCCGGTTCCTACTAATGTGCCACCACATGATCCTGTATACCAACCAAATGTTGTGCCTAATCCGTCTGTGTAGCTTAATATAGTTGTTCCTCCTTCACATATAGCATTTTCAGTTGCAGTTACTGATATTGGTGCTACTGGTAAAGGATTGACTGTGATTGTTACATTTTGACATGTACTTTCACCGCATCCGTTTTCCCAGCGTCCATAATAAGTTGTAGTTACAGTTGGAGAAACACTTAAATTATTGTCCGTTCCAACCAATGTCCCACCACATGATTCTGTGTACCAACCAAATGTAGTTCCAGAACCACCTGTGTAAATCAATGAAGTGCTTTCGCCTTCACAGATAGTTGTTGTAGTTGCACTTACTGATGTTGGTGCTACCGGTAATGGGTTAACTGTTATTGTTACTGATTCACATCCTGTTACTCCACATCCATTTTCCCAACGTCCATAATAGGTCGTTGTCGCTGTTGGTGAAACTGTTAAGTTGTTTCCTGTTCCGGCAGCTGTACTACCGCATGAAGCTGTATACCATGCAAATGTAGTTCCTGAACCACCAGTATAATTTAATGTAGTACTTTCACCTTCACAAATAGTTGTTAAAGTAGCTGAAACTGATGTTGGAGCTACTGGTAATGGGTTGACTGTTATTGTCAAAGATTGACATGTGCTTTCGCCACATGTATTTTCCCAACGCCCATAATAAGTTGTTGTGACTGTTGGTGATACAGATAAATTATTTCCGGTTCCAGCTAATGTTCCACCACATGATTCTGTGTACCATGCAAATGTAGTTCCTGAACCACCAGTATAATTTAATGTAGTACTTTCACCTTCACAAATAGTTGTTAAAGTAGCTGAAACTGATGTTGGAGCTACTGGTAATGGGTTGACTGTTATTGTCAAAGATTGACATGTGCTTTCGCCACATGTATTTTCCCAACGCCCATAATAAGTTGTTGTGACTGTTGGTGATACAGATAAATTATTTCCGGTTCCAACTAATGTTCCACCACATGATGCTGAGTACCATTTAAATGTTGTTCCTGAACCGCCTGTGTAACTCAAGGTAGTATTTTCGCCTTCACAGATTGAGGTTGCTGTCGCTGATACTGAGATTGGTGCTTCTGGTAATGGATTTACTGTAATATAATCAATTTTTGTCTCTGTATCTGATGCTCCGTCTGTTATAGTTAACGAAACTGTTTTGTTTCCGCTTCCACTATATGTCACAACATGTGGTCCATTTGTTGTTGCTGTTGCTGGTGTCGCACCTGCGCCAAAGTCCCATTCATATGTTGTACTTCCAGTTGTTCCAGTTGAAATATCTGTAAAGGTTACTGTTTCTCCATCACATATTGCTAATGGTGTCCCTGAGAAATTCGCAGATAATCCACAACCTTGTAGAGTTATTGATAAAATTTGTTCTGAACCAACACAACCATTTGCATTTGTTTCAATAACTGTAATATCGCCATTTATATTTGCAAAATCAACTATAATTTCATTATTGTCAGGTCCTGTTTCTCCAGAAGTTATTGTTGCTCCTGTTGGAACTGTCCATGCATATGAAGAACCTGAGGTTAGTATTATACTATAATTTTCACCAAGGGCATTACATATAGGAGTAATATTACCTGAAATAACTGATGTTGATGGTAATGGGTAAACTGTTATAGTTATTGATTTACATCCACTTTCACCACATCCGTTTTCCCAACGACCATAATATGTTGTTGTGACTGTCGGTGATACACTTAAATTATTTCCGGTTCCTTCTAATGTACCACCGCATGAAGCTGTATACCATTTAAATGTAGTTCCTGAACCATCAGTATAATTTAATGTAGTACTTTCACCTTCACAAATAGTTGTTAAAGTAGCTGAAACTGATGTTGGAGCTACTGGTAATGGGTTGACTGTTATTGTCAAAGATTGACATGTGCTTTCGCCACATGTATTTTCCCAACGCCCATAATAAGTTGTTGTGACTG
The DNA here is from genome assembly GCA_964448235.1 of uncultured Bacteroidales bacterium. Classification (GTDB taxonomy): domain Bacteria; phylum Bacteroidota; class Bacteroidia; order Bacteroidales; family ML635J-15; genus Bact-19. The sequence goes on from CAYUWD010000016.1 coordinate 2,557, forward strand.
TTGGTGATACAGATAAATTATTTCCGGTTCCAGCTAATGTTCCACCACATGATTCTGTGTACCAACCAAATGTATTTCCTGAACCACCTGTGTAGCTTAATGTTGTGTTTTCACCTTCACATATTGTTGTGACTGTTGCTGATACTGATGTTGGTGCTATCGGTAATGGATTAACATTAATAATAACCTCTTCACATCCACTTTCACCACATCCGTTTTCCCAACGACCATAATATGTTGTTGTCGTTGTTGGTGAAACTGTTAAGTTGTTTCCTGTTCCGGCAGCAGTACCTCCGCATGAAGCTGTATACCATGCAAATGTAGTTCCTGAACCACCAGTATAATTTAATGTAGTACTTTCACCTTCACAAATAGTTGTTAAAGTAGCTGAAACTGATGTTGGAGCTACTGGTAATGGGTTGACTGTTATTGTCAAAGATTGACATGTGCTTTCGCCACATGTATTTTCCCAACGCCCATAATAAGTTGTTGTGACTGTTGGTGATACAGATAAATTATTTCCGGTTCCAGCTAATGTTCCACCACATGATTCTGTGTACCATGCAAATGTAGTTCCTGAACCACCAGAATAACTTAGAGTAGTATTTTCGCCTTCACATATTGTTGTAGCTGTTGCTGATACTGATGTTGGAGCAAGGGGTAATGGATTAACAGTGATTGTTACAGATTCACATGTGCTTTCTCCACAAGTATTTTCCCATCTACCATAATATGTAGTAGATACAATAGGTGAAACAACTATATTATTTCCGGTACCAATCAATGTTCCACCACAAGAAGTAGTGTACCATCTAAATGTAGTTCCAGAACCACCAGTATAACTTAGAGTAGTATTTTCACCTTCACAGATTGTTGTAGCTGTTGCTGAAACTGATGTTGGTGCATCAGGTAGTGGGTTAACAGTTACAGTAACTGTTTGGCATGTAGAAACACCACAAGTGTTTTCCCAAGCACCATAGTAAGTTGTAGTAACAGCAGGAGAAACAGTGAAATTGTCACCAGTACCTATTAATGTACCTCCACAACTACCTGTATACCAATTAAATGTATCACCATTACCGCCTGTAAAAGTAAGGTCAGTACTCTCAGTAATACAAATTGTTGGAATTGTTGCAGCAACAGAAGTAGGAGCAACAGGTAAAGGATTTACTGTTACAACAACAGTTAGACATGTAGAAACACCACAAGTGTTTACCCAAGCACCATAATAAGTTGTTGTACTTGTTGGAGAAACAGTGAAGTTGTCTCCGGTTCCTACTAAGGTTCCTTCGCAGCTTCCTGTATACCAATTAAATGTATCACCACTACCACCAGTATATGTAAGGTCTGTACTTTGTCCATCACATATTGTTAATAATGTTGCATCAACAGAAGTTGGAGCAACAGGTAATGGATTTACTGTAATATAAGCTGGTTTATTCATTATATCGCTCCCATTACCATTTATTGCTTCTAGCTGTACTGCATATGTTCCAGCATTATCATAGGTATATGTCGGACTCTGTGTTGTAGATGTTCCACCATCACCAAATGTCCAGTTCCAAGAAGTTGGAGTCCCAGTACTAGCATCAGTAAATGTTACAGACTGACCTTCGCATATTGTTGTAGGAGTACCTGTGAAATCAGCAACAGGAGGCGCGTTTAATGGAAGACCTGTTACAAGTACATTATCCATTGCATTACGTTTGTTCGATTGATTATCTTGAACAGCACTACCATCAGTGGATAAATCACTTGTCATAATCCATCTGATATATACATTTGTCTGATCTTCACAAGCTGCTGGTAATGGAATACCATTTTGTTCATACCAAACTGCCTCAGCTAATGTAATATTTACGCCTAAATCAACCCATGCGACACCATCAAGACTATATTGAATTTTAAAATCTCTTGGAGATCTTGCATGTGCAGACATCTGTGCATATGATAGTTTTAAGCTTCCATAACCAGTAGTTTCGAGACTCATCTCCCAACCTTTAGTTCCTGAGCCACCAGACCATGTTTCAGCATCAACACATCTAGTAGTTACACCTGCGTTAGCATATTGTATATCGTTTGCACCACCAAATGGGGCAATGGTTCTTGTTAAGTTAGCAGCTATACCATCATCAGCAATGTTATTGTCAGGATTATTTGGGAAATCCCATAATACAAGAACATCAGGAACTTCAGTAACAGTAATATATCCTGTTTTTGTTTCTGTAGCATTACCAACATCATTTGTGACAGTTAAACTTACAGGATAAGTCCCTATTGTATTATAAACTATACTTGGGTTGGGTTGAGTGCTAGTTGCAGGTGTTCCACCGGTAAATGTCCAGTCATATGAAGTAGCACTTGTACTTAAATCAGTAAAGTTAACAGTTGTGCCCATTGGTACACTAGTTTGATCAGCTACAAAATCTGCAGTTGGAGGTGGATATGTTGTATTAATTTCTAGGTCATCAATCAATAAAGCAAATTGATCATTTGAAATACAGTTTATCGCAATATGGACTGCTTGGCCATCATAAGCAGATAAATCATATGTGTATTCTGTCCATGTCGTTGTTGTCGTAATAGTACCTGATATGTTATTGGTAAAACTTGCAGGTGCATTATTACCTGTTGAAACTTTAACAATAAATTGTTCATTAGAATAATCTGCAGAAGCAGACTTAGCCCAAAATGTAAATGATGATCCTGTTCCTAGAGTAATATTATCGGAAATTAACCAATCATCATTAGGGGCATCAGCTGTTACTGCATTAATAAATGCTCCGCATAAATTACCGCCATGAGGTTCCCAACCTGCAACAGGAGGAACTGTGTTTGCTGCATTAAATGCGATAACAGATCCAACATAACCTGAGTTTGGAAATGTAACATCAGTTATACCCCAGGTTGTACCTCCATCAACATCATTTGTTGTCCATGGTGCAAAATCATCAACCACAAAATCAGCGCAAGCTTCAAAGTCAAGTGTAAAGGCGCTTGTAGCACTCGGGTCATAAACTTCGATATATGCAGTTTTAGATTCGGAATCTGAACCATTTGCATTTGAAATATCCATCGTTACGTCATAGAATCCGACAGCATCATATGTTACAAGTGGGTTTTCTATATCTGTTGCATCTGGAGTTCCACCAGGGAACGTCCACGTCCATGAAGTTGCGGGAGTACCACCGGATATATCTTGAAACTGAACAGAATTACCAATCTCAACTCGTGTTGGAGTACCTGTAAAATCAGCAACAGGAGGTAAGGTTCCTACGTAACATGCAAATGGGAAAATTGCATGTTGGAAATTCCCCATGTCAGTCCATAAATTACTGGATAAGTACCAATTCCCATCATACTTTGTATATGCACTACTAATGTATCCATCTTCTCCATTTGAAAGTAGAGCTAGTGTGTCGCCAGAAGCTGGAGTTCCAGGTCTTTCTATTCCTAAAAAGAATCCTCCTGGAGGAATATCTACAGCTGATGGGAAATTTACATCAATATAGCCATCGTTGTTAAATGCAGTAACTACATCTGCTAAAGGCACTGTTTGAGTCGCTAAAACATTTCCGGGGTTTTCGCCCGATATTTCATACATTTTAAATGTAACATCAGGACTGGTGCCGTTGTCAGCGTCAGCTAAATAATAACGAGCACCTGTAATTTGATTATATGGCGAATAGTCTGTGTATTTTTCAGCAAATTCAGTCATCGTATATTCATTAGTTCCACATACGTAACCACTAGCAGTTGTATATATAACATAGCTACAGCAGAATTGAGAAATTGTGTCGCAAAAAGTACTACTTGCATCAACAACTTCAATATAATCTGTTTTAGTTAAAGTAGCAGGACCGTTTGCATTTGATGATGTTAAAGTTACATCTTGAGTACCAATAACATTGTAAACAATTCCTGTTGGGTTAATATCTGTACTAGTTCCAGGTGTTCCATTTTCAAATGTCCAGTCATGTGAAGTTGGACTATTTACTGTATAATTATAGAAGTCAACAGAACTACCTTGAATAACAGTGGTAGGATATCCTTCAAAGTCAACCACAGGAGGTGCAGTTGCAAATGGATCGTATCCAGGCAATGAAGTTGTTGCATCTGCCGGGTCAAGCCAATCTTGTAATCTGTGAGCAGGATCAGATGCATTATTTTGATCCCAGTGGTAGGACATTCTACCGTATATGTCTGTAGCAGTTTGATTTGTACACATAGAACTACCACCTGTAAGTGTTCCTATCTGCAGTCCATTACTGTTAAATAATGGTGATCCTGAAGATCCTCCTTCAGTAACACCCCATCCATTGTCATTTTCAACCCAACCTATTGTCCAGCTAGAGTTATTAGCCATAATGCTACCACTAATATTGGCACCACCAGATGGAGTAATACTACCATATGTAGATATTTTTTTGATATCTCCACTAGGATGGTGAATACCTGCACCTGTTGGAGTTGTTCCTGAAATATCCCAACCATTATAATATGGCTCATATACTGCAGTAGGAGTATTATCTAGAAGTAATAAGAAGAAATCGGAACCACCACTAATGTCACCATCAGCAACTCTTGTACAACCTGTTAATGTTGGAGCAGAAGGTTCAGATACTAAGTCATTACAGTCCGGAGATTCATAAATAAACTTAAATACCCATTGTGGTAATTCAGTAGCGTCGTTTACATCTGCTGCACCACAGTGAAAAGCTGTTAAAAAATATGGTGTGGCATCATAAGCTGTGTTGTTAACTAAGGTTCCAGAGCATAAATACCATGACCCGCCAGCTAAAAATGTTATCTGAGCAACACCTCGTTTTTCATCTTGCCAATCATCTCCAACAGGAGAACAGTTAATATTTACCTCACAGGCATCGGATGCATTTACAGTCTTTGTGTTATCATCTTTAAATGCGTTAAGACCATAAAGCTCTTTATAGAAGTAACCTACTGAAGCAATATGGAAATTGCTTTCTCCTCTTTTTAGTTTAGGCTCATAATATTCTATGTAGATAGTTTCACCTTGTATCATTTCAGTTGCAAAGGTTCCATTATCTTTATTGTTATTATGTGTGAAAGCTCCTATAACTTGCTTTCTGTTTTCGTTATAGAAGAACATCTTACTTCCAGGAGCTAAATGAAAATCATCAAAGAAGACCGACAAAGCAGTTGCACCTTCTGAATGGATTTTTAAAGTCCATAATTTTCCTCCATCAGGAAGATCTGTCCAATTACCGGCAGTAGTTTTACTCGCACTAATTGGTAAAGATGTACCTACTCTTGGTGGTGTGCCATCTTTTCCTGATTGAACATCTTCGTTAAGAAATTGTTCTACATTTGGTGCACGCAGAACTATTTCATCATATTCTATAACTCCGCTAAATTCTCGTACTTTAGTAAGTTCAAAACTAACTGGAGTTCCCCCTTCGCTAAGTTGTGCAAAAGTATTATTAGGAGTAATTAATATTATTCCTAAAAATAATGTAAGCAAAAGATAGCGAAATGATTTTGTAAAATCATTCATAATCTAATAATTTAGTTAATAAATATGTATACTTTTTATATTCTAAATGTTAAACACTTCCCAATGTCTTTTTATAATATAAAGATACGGCTTTATTTTGGTATTTTTTATTTTTACCTAGAAAATCATATTATTGGAAATTTGTTTTATACAGAAAGACTAATTTTTATGTTAAAAATATGTTAATATTTAAAACATATTACAAAACAAATGGAGTTTTTGAGCTATTAAAGTATTATTATGCTTAAATATTTGATATTGTTTTTGAATTAATGACATTTGTTGTGTATAATTGTATGTTAAATCTTAATAATAATTTATATTATGAAAAATCTAATTACCTTATCAATATTACTCTTATTTGCATTATTAAATTATGCTCAAAAAATTGATTTAGTTGTTTTTTCTGAAAGTGGAGATGACTTTACACTTTATGTAAATAGTATTAAACAAAATGAAGAGCCAAGAGCGAATGTTAAAGCAAAGGATTTCAACGGAGAAAATTTCTCTTTAAGAATTGTTTTTGAAGATGAATCAATTCCTGTGATGACAAAAAATATTTGGACTGAAAATAAAGGTATTGAACTTACTGCTGTAGTGAAAAAAAATAAAAAGGGAAAATACGTTTTAAGATATATGGGGGAAACTCCGAAGAATCCAGAAACAGATATTTATGCTGAGGATGAATATGTGGTATACGAAGACCCCAATGCAGGTAGCTATGATCCTACTGAAGAAGAAACGAATTCAAATAATGAGACTGTTACAACAACCACAACTGTTACTACAGAACATGTTGAGGGAGATAATATTGATATGGTCGATGAAGAAATAAATGTTTCAATGAATGTTACTGCCGGAGAAGATGGAATGTCTGTAGATTTTGGAGCTGGTGAAGAGAGTGTTAGCATGGATATTTTAGTTAGTGATAATGGAATGGATGTTTCAGCCGAAACACAAGAAGAAAATGTAAACATAAGCTTTAATGTTGATGTTGACGGAATGGAAACAGATACAGAAATAAATGAATCATATTCTTCAACGACAACAACAACGACTACTATTACAACGACATCATCATCAAATGTCATTTCAACTGATGAAATTCATGGCGAAGAAGTTCAAATGCAAGATGACGTTATTTTAGTTCAGGAAACACCGATAAACTCAAGATGTGCTTACGCAATGTCTGATACAGAATTCGAAGAGGCTATAGTTCTTGTAAAAGATGAAACTTTCGAAGATGATAAATATAGTCTTGCTAAAGATATTTGTAAAGCAAATTGCATGACTTCTGCTCAGGTGAGAGATATGAATAATATATTTAATTTCGAAGATACTAAACTGGATTTTGCAAAGTTTGCTTATGATTATGTTTATGATGCTGAGAAATATTATCTTGTAAAATCATCTTTTACCTTTAGTATGTCAAAAGAAGAATTAGACGAATATTTAGAAAATAAATAAAATATAGCTTTCATGACAAAAACGGCTGAGATAATATTTTTGCTCAGCCGTTTTTATTTGGATATTGATTGATATTATCAATTTAATGAAATTTCAATATTCTGATTTAATTTTGAGATCTTAATTAAGTTTTTTTCACTTTCGCTTTCTGAAATTATCAATTTTGCTATTCTATTTTCAATTTCTTTTTGAATAAATCGTTTAACAGGTCTTGCTCCAAATTGTGGTTCATAAGATAATTCCCCGATTAATGAAATTGCACCATCTGAAATATCTAATGTGTATCCGGCATTTTTAATTTTCTTGGTTAAATCAAAAAGGTTTAGTTTTACTATTTCTGTAATTTGGGCTTTGTTGAGTGGCTCAAAAACAATTACTTCATCAATTCTGTTAAGAAACTCTGGTTTTACATGAGATTTTAAAGCTTGGATAACATTTAATGATATTTGATTGTAATTAAAATTGTCAGAATTTAATTCTTTCATAATGTATTCAGAACCAATATTTGATGTCATTATTATGATTGTGTTTTTAAAATCGACAGTTCTTCCTTTGTTATCAGTTAATCTCCCATCGTCAAGAACTTGTAAAAGTATGTTGAAAACATCCGGATGAGCTTTTTCTATTTCGTCCAATAAAATTACTGAATATGGCTTTCGTCTTACTGCCTCTGTTAATTGTCCACCTTCATCATAACCAACATATCCGGGAGGAGCTCCAACTAGCCTTGATACTGAATGTTTTTCTTGATATTCGCTCATGTCTATTCTGGTTATCATATTTTCATCATCGAAAAGGAATTCTGCAAGGGTCTTAGATAATTCAGTTTTACCAACCCCGGTTGAGCCAAGAAATATGAAAGATCCAATTGGTTTGCTTTCATCCTGCATCCCTGCTCTTGAACGTCTTACAGCATCAGAAACTGCTTCAATTGCGTTTTCTTGACCAATAACTCTCTTATGAAGTTCAGATTCAAGTTTTAAGAGTTTTTCTCTTTCGCTTAGAACCATTCTTTTAACTGGTATTCCAGTCCATTTGCTTATAATTTCTGCTATGTCGTCTGCATCTACAACTTCATCAACTAAAGCTTTTTCTCCTTGTGTTTGATTTAACTTTTGCTTTAATTTCTCAATGTTTTTTTCGCTTTGAGTGATTTTGCCATATCTGAATTCAGCAACTTTGCCATATTCCCCTCTGCGTTCAGCTTTTTCAGCTTCAATTTTATAGTTTTCAATATTTTGCTTTTCTGTTTGTATTTGATCTATTAGTTTTTTTTCGTCTTTCCACTTAGCAGTGAGATTGTTGCGTTCTTCTATTAAATTTGCTAAATTTTCAGATATATTACTTAGTTTTTGTTTATTTTTTTCTCGTTTAAAAGCTTCTTTTTCAATTTCAAGTTGTTGAATTTTTCTGTTTAAAATATCTATTTCTTCAGGAACAGAATTTACCTCTAATCTTAGTCTTGAAGCTGCTTCGTCAATAAGGTCAATAGCTTTGTCGGGAAGGAATCGGTCGGTAATATATCTATTAGAAAGTTCTACTGATGCGATGATTGCTTCGTCCAAAATCCTTACTTTGTGATGATTTTCATATCTTTCCTTTAAGCCTCTTAAAATTGATACAGAGCTGGCAATATCCGGTTCGTTTATCATGACCTTTTGGAAACGCCTTTCAAGAGCTTTGTCTTTTTCAAAATATTTTTGATACTCATTTAGGGTTGTTGCTCCAATTGCTTTAAGGTCGCCACGTGCAAGTGCTGGTTTAAGTATGTTTGCTGCATCCATTGCTCCCTGAGTTTTTCCTGCGCCAACTAGTGTGTGAATTTCATCAATAAAAAGAATGATTTCTCCATCTGCTGCTGTAACTTCTTTTATTACAGCTTTAAGTCTTTCTTCAAATTCACCCTGATATTTTGCTCCTGCAATAAGCAAACCCATGTCAAGAGAATAAATAGTTTTGGATTTTAAAATGTTGGGAACATCACCATTTATAACTCTATGTGCAAGACCTTCGGCAATTGCAGTTTTACCAACTCCAGGTTCGCCAACAAGTATAGGGTTGTTTTTAGTTCTTCTTGATAGAATTTGTAATACACGTCTAATTTCATCGTCTCGACCAATAACAGGATCTAATTTGCCTGATTGTGCACGTTCATTTAAATTTATTGCATATTTATTTATTGCATCATAGTTTTCATCTGCAGTTTGAGAGTTTATATTACTGCCTTTTCGTAATTCTTCAACAGCTTTTATGATGAGGTCTTTTTTTAATCCGGCATCACGCATCATTTGTCCGATTGTTCCTTTAGAATCGCTTAATGAAATAAGAATATGTTCCACAGAAACAAATTTGTCCTTCATTTTAGTTTTGATTCTTTGAGCTCCCTGCAAAATATTTTGAGAATCATTAGACAAATATGGATCGCCTCCTTCAACTTTTGGATAGGAGTTTTGAATGCTTAATGCGACCGATTCAAAATTGTTTTTATCAGTTTCTAATTTTTCAAGAATAAAATTGATTAAGTTTTCGCTTTCATCAAGTATAGCTAATAATATGTGAGCAGGTTCAATTGCCTGATTCCCGTTTTCTCTTGTTTTGGAAATAGATTTTTCAATTACGGATTGAGCTTTAATTGTATAATCATTGAAATTCATAAGTAATGTATTTAAGTTTTACAATACTTGTTTTCTCAAACTGTTTGCCAATGGGATAATCATGTCAAAATGACGCTAAATGCCTTGCGCGGCAAGACAAAATGACATACAGGTCTTAGAAATAATATTTACAGCCTATGCCAATTGTAAAATATGGATATGTATAAAAGTTACCTGATTTTGGTTTTTGAAATTCGACCCCTCCACTAAACATTGTAGAAAGAGCAAATTTTCCATGATGGTTTAATTTATATGAAAGTATTACAGGGACATATAGTTTCATAATAAGTTGTGGTTGAGCAGATAGTTCTGTAGTTTCTTTGTTGAGTTCATTAAAATTTCTAATACGACTAAATTGATCAAGATATGATATTGTAAGAGATTCTGTCTCGATAAATAGTATTTGATCAGATATTGTATAGAGAGTAGAAAATCCTATACCAAATTCTCCTTTAAAAGTTGGTTTTGGAGAAGAACCTATAGTATAAGCGATATCAAGACCAATTTCAGTAGCAGAGTATCTATATTCATTTTGTAGTATTGTCGTAGAGTCTAAATTGGTTACAGGGTCGGAATTTACTATAGCAGAATCGAGAATCCTTTTTTCATCTGAAAAATAGGATACATCTAATCTTCCCCCGGCACAAACAGATAATCCAATAGCAAATGTTCCATAAAAACTTGATTCCTGATCAACAAGTTGTTTTTGAAAGTTAAATCTGGTATATATTTCTGATCGATTATTTTGTTTAATAGTAGAATCCATGTTAGTCCATTGAGGAGAATTTATACTACTAATTTCATGCATATGTGTAAGATAGCATGAACTAAAGTCAAATATAGCTCCTGAGTAGTGTATACTAAAATCACTAAGTTTATAGGGACGTTTTAGTTTTGGTTCTTTATCATCCTTAGGATTATATTGTGAAAATGCAAATTGAAAAGAACTCAATAAAAATATTAATATAAAACTGAATCGCATATGTGCAAATAATTTTAGGCTTAAAAATAAGACAATTAAGTTTTGTCATACAGTCTTTTTTAAGAACTTATTAAAAACTAATAGTTAAAAGATTTTTTTTAATCAAAATTTAGTTGAAAATTTGAAAAATTTTTGACATGAAAATTTTAAATTCGATTGCTACATTTATTTTAATTATATGCAATACTGTGTTTTATGGAAATGCTCAGAATTGTGATACGATTGTATTAAAAGAAATTGAGATTAAATCATCAAGAATTTCTATAACAGACGATCAAAACTTACGTTCTCTACAAATATTGGACAATGAAACAGTAAAATCTGCTGCTACAAATGATATTGGAGGTATTTTAAAAGAAAATACTTTAGCGGACATCAGACAGCGTTCTTTTTCAGGTGTTCAGTCAGATATTAGCATAAGAGGAGGAAGTTTTGATCAAAATCTTGTTTTGTTAAATGGAATAAACTTAAGTGATCCACAGACAGGACATCATACTCTTAATATTCCTGTGTCAATAATGGCTATCGAAGGAGTAGAGGTTGTTTATGGTCCTGCAAGTGGAATATTTGGGCCAAATGCATTGACAGGTGCTGTTAATTTAATAAGTGCTATTCCACAAAATAATAGTCTTAAATTTAATGCTGCTTACGGTAGTTTTAATACAATTAATACCGGTTTGGGATTAAGTCATGTTGTAGGAAAAATAAAGCATTCTCTTTTTGCAAATCATACAAGTTCAGATGGATTTGCAGAAAATACTGATTATGACAAGTCAAATATTTATTATGAGTCAAATATTGATTTTAAAGCTGTAAAATTAAAACTTATGGTTGGTTTTATGGCGAAACAATTCGGGTCAAATAGTTTTTACACTCCTATGTATCCATCTCAATATGAGAAGATCAGGACAGGGTTTCTTGGTGCTAAGTTATCAGGTGGAGAATCGATAAAATGGAACTATAATTTATATTATCGAGGCTTAAAAGATCAGTTTCAGCTTTTTCGTGAGGGGGTAGATTACTATGAAAATAATAATGGTGTTTGGATAAATAATTCTATCGGAGATACAATATCATGGTATAGCAGACATAATGATCACTTTACAAATATATATGGTTCGGGATTGAATCTGGAGAAGGATTGGCAATTGGGTAAAACTGCGTTTGGAGTTGATTATCGAAATGAACAGATATTGTCAAATGTTTTGGGACTGGACATTGAGGATGCAGCCGGAGATTTATACACAAAATCTGATGTTAGAGAAAATGTAAGTATGTTTTTGCAACATGCCTATTTTTTTAAACGAATTCTGGCAAATGTTGGAGCAATGGGATATTGGAATCAAAAATATGATTGGAATTTTTATTGGGGTGGTGATTTAGGTTTTAAATTGACAGATAAATTTTTGATTAAGACAGGTGTGAATAAATCAATGAGGTTGCCAACATTTACTGAGTTGTATTACAACGGACCATCAAATGTGGGAAATCCATATTTGGTTCCGGAATCAGCTATTAGTGCTGAAGTGGGGGTGAGGTGTATTCTTAAAAACAGATCCTATATTTCGATTAATGCTTTTAACAGATTTGGCGAAAATATTATTGCCTGGGTTAAAGATGTAGATGCTGCAAAATGGGAAACAGCAAATCTTACAAAATTAGATACCAAAGGAGTAGAATTTAGTGCAAATTATGGTGACTTTAAAAGAGATTTTCCAATTCAAAGATTATGGGTTTCATATTCATATTTAGTGCAGGATAAATCGGCTTCTGGTTTAGAGTCAAAATATACTTTGGATCAGTTAAAACATAAAATGATTGCAGGAGTTAAACACAAAATTTATAAAAATATTTCGGCTGTATGGTCTGTAAATATGTTCCAGAGAAATGGCAAATATTTATATTTTGATAGAGAACTAAATACATACACAGATTCACATACTTATGATTTAACAGTTTTACTTAATGGCCAAATAGTAGCAAATTTCAAAGCATTTTCAGTGTATGTTGGTCTTAACAATATCACAAATGCTGATTATTTTGATATTGCAAATGTTCCAACTCCTGGATTCTCAATTAATGGAGGTGTTAAACTCAAACTATGTAAAGAATAAATTTTTCTGTTTAGGCGCAAACACAAATCTTGTTCCTATATGTCTTACAAGCGTTGGCTCATTGTACGAATGTATTGTGCAATGAAATAGGTTTGGTCATAGATATATTTATATTATTTTACCACAGCATTCTTTGATTTTCTTAACAATATACAAAACTTATGAAAAGTTCTTTTATTACTCCTCTAATGTAATGGTTATTTCTTAGGCTGATGCATAGGTCTCAACAAATCATTTAATTCTTTTGCAGGATTAAAAGTTATATAATGAGCGTTGGTTCATTGTACGAATGTGTCGTGCAATGAAAGGTTTGGCCTTAGAAAGTTCTTTTAATAATTTGTATATGTAATGGTTATTTCTTAGGCTGATGCATAGGTCTCAACAAATCATTTAATTCTTTTACAGGATTAAATGTGATTAATGGAACTTCGACAAATATTGTCAGCCAATCTGCCATTGCACCATTCCATAGTCCGGGATGTTCCAGTACTCTGATGTTTTTTCCAAGATGAGTTTTCTCAGAAACAAAACATGCATCTTTATCAACAAAATTATTAAGGTCGAATTGCTTGCCATTTGGTGATTTAAGATAACAAACCAAATCGACAGGATTAAAGTGAGTTGCATTAGAAAGATGCTCTTTCTGATTGTTCTTAGATAAATCAATTTGTGCTTTTTCAACGATTTGCAAACTTGTTTTACCGTCTTTTTCAACCCAATATGGTCCGCCTCCAGGTTCTCCTGTGTTTTTTACCATGCCACAAACTCTGATAGGTCGGTTAATAAATTCTAAAATATCTTTCGTTTTATCTTTTGAATTATTTAAATCTGCATTAAATTCTTCTTTAAAATATTGTAAAGCAGCTTTAATGTCTCTATTTTCAGGAGAATTATTTAGCTTAGAATTTATTTCATAAATTTTGTTAACTGCATCTACCAAAACTCCACCAAGCAGTTTTTTATAAGTAATAGTTTCGTTAAGATAATCACCATGTGTTAAGTTGTCGATGTTTTTTACAAAAACTATATTAGCATCAATTTTATTCAGATTTTGTATTAAAGCACCGTGTCCTCCCGGGCGAAGAAGAATGTTTCCGTCTTCATTTTTTGCAAGGCTTCCATCATCATATAAAGCAACTGTATCGGTAGATTTTTCCTGTACAGAGAAACTAACATTGATATTTATACCTGTTTTTGTTCTGATTTCTTCGAGCTTTGATTTAAAATCGTCTAAAAACTCAGGAGAAACTGTAAGATGAATTGATATTTTGTCTGAACTGAGCTTAAGAGCTTCGTGTAAATGTTCTTCAAAAGCTGTTCTTGATTCAGTTGGATATTTATGGAACTCAATTAACCCTTTTGGAATACCACCATAACCAAGACAAGAGTATAAAATTGCTTCAGCTAACTCTGTAGGAGCTTCTGAAAAATCCTTACATGACTTTAATGTGTCAAAAAATGCAAAGTCTGATAATCTTTCAAATCCTGTCTGAACAGAAAAATTATCACCATCATTAAAATTATCGATAGTTGGATTTTGATTAAAAGCAATTAAACGTTTGAACATTCGTGTAGCTGCTCCTGAAGCCGGAACGAATTTACAAATTTTATAGTTCTGTGTATGCTTATCGAATAAATCAGTAAACTTTTTGACATTTTCAATTTGTTTTATTCCATTTTTAGGAGTTGCAGGTGCGTGAATTTTTAGAAAGCTGTCATTTTTTTTAAGAAGTTCAACTTGTCTTTCGACTTCAGTTTTTGAAATGTCAAAGGAGTTTAGATAATTGATGTCTTTGTTCTCAAACATGGCTATATTCATTTTTGATTGATTAAAGTCTAAAAATACAAAAAAATGTGTCGAATAAATGGTTTACTTCAAAATAACTAATAAAAAAACTTCCCCAAACATTACATTTGAGGAAGCAAATAAACCAAAATAGATTACAGGGTATTTATCTAGAGTTGGGATTAATATTTTATGATTTTTGGGGATATATTTACTCTTTGTACATATTCTCCATCATTTCATCAATGTTTGTGTATTCGATGTCTGATGGTGCGATAAATTTATCAGCAGAGATAGTAATATTCTTGTTGAAAGTCACAGCCACTTCGTGTATTTCAACTCCTAAAACATCAGCATCTGATTTTAGGCAAATACCTTCATATAAGCATGATTTTGATCCCATAACTTCATACACATCACAGGTCTCGCCAAGAACAATTTCTATTCCTGTTTTTTCGCCTCCCATTGCTTCAAGCATTTGGGTTGTGAATTCTTCAGCTTCTTCTTCTGTCATATCTTCTGTAAGGTCGTACTCGTCAATAGTGCCAGTCATGCCAGTGTTTTCAATAAGGTCTATATGCCATGTTTTATTACCTTTTATGATATCAATGCTGTGTTCTTTGGTTTCGTTCTTCATTCCAAACATTTTTGTAATAGTAACAGTATTGGTCTCTGTTCTCATTTCATTACCAAAGTTATCCCACCATATTTTTTTTGTGCCTTCTGTATTTCCGGTTATGTTGTACTCAATATAACCTGATTTGATACCGTAAATTGATTTTGAATTTTGAGACATTCCCAAAATTGTTGCTGCACAAAAGATAATTAATAATCCAAGTTTTTTCATTTTGATTATTTTTATAGTTAACTCTTTTTTATTTAATCAAATTTTACAAACTCTACTCTTCGGTTTTGAGCTTTTCCTTCGGAGCTTGTGTTTTCAACCATAGGTTTGCTTTCGCCAAATCCCTGAGATTTTAATCTTGACTTATTAATTCCCATTTCAATAAGTTTATCCATCACAGTTTTAGCTCTTTCTTCGGAGAGTTTTTGGTTTGAAGCATCACTACCATCACTATCTGTGTGTCCTTCAACACTGAATTTAAGATCAGGCTTTTTTGTCATAAGTTCATAAACTTTATTGATTGGCCCCATAGACTCAGGTTTAAGAGTTGCTTTTCCTGTATCGAAACGTATTCCGTTAGCAACAATTTTACCGTCTTGCATAACACGATCGTAGTATTTTACGCCACCTTCACAAATTGTAACATTTTTTAAATAGTATGGCATATTTTCGGCCAAGTCTGCCCAATATGCTTGTAATGAAATTCCAGAAGGATTCGCTTCGTAATGAGGTATGTTTATAAGTCTGCTTTCGTCAAGATAAACTTTTAGTTTCCCTTTAGTAAAAGCAACCGATATATGAATCCAATTGCCTTCATCATTGCTTTTGCCTGATTCATAAGTGCTTGTAATATCTCCGGCATCTACTCTTTCAAGATTTATTTGCACTTCTACATTATCTCCTCTACGTTGATTTTTTCTGTCCCATAAATAAAGAGAGAATCTATTACCGCTTGCTGGACGATAAAGGTCAAATTCAACAGTAAATACGTCAGGCAAGTAGTCTTCGGAAGAATTTTCAAGATATGGAATTATTTCCGGAGTCCCATCTATGTACATTATTACGTTTTCTCCATCTACATTTGCAATTTCAACTTGTCCTTGTCTTAAATCCCAACGACTAGGAAATTCTCCGTTTTCTTCCATAATATCAGGACCATCTTGGAAAATTACTTTATCTCCCGGAACAAAATCAAAATTACTCCAGTTTAAAACCGGATCAGACTTTTTATCATTATTTTCTGATTCTGTCTCTGTAGTTTGTGATTCAGTATCATCATCACTTCCAATCATGTCGTCGTCATAACTGTTATTGTCAGTATTAGAGTTGTTTTTATCCTTCTCTTTATTCTTATCTTTTGAACCACCATTTTCGATATCGTCAATGGTTTTGTCAACACTGTCATCTATTTTGTTTTCAATTCTATTTTCGATTTTTTCTTCCGTTTTCTCTTTAGTATTCTTGATAATTTTCTTTATGCTAATTTGAGCATTTGAAATTAGAACAGTAGAAAAAATAAGTGCTGTGATTAGTAAAATTTTTTGTTTCATTATTTTTTAAAATTTAGAATTATTAAATGCGATGCAAATGTCTATATTTATTTTTTAATTTCAAAACGTAAATTTGATTATACCATTTTATTAATATGAGAGTGATAAAACTTGATATTATTGATTGGAGAGACTAATAATCATAATATTCCCATTCTTCTCCTACAACAATTATTGAGTCCTTATATACAGAAGAGCCACCAAAAATTCCAATACCATTTTCAATGTTTGTATAAACAATAACTGGTTCGGCAAAAGGATCCTCGCTAGTGTTATAGTGTTGATTTACAGATTTGTAGTATTTAAAAGTTTCGGGAGATAAAGCATATAATTCAAATGTAATAGTGTTTTCTGAACTATATAGAGCCCATTTGTTAAATTCACCTGTTAATGTATAGTTACTTCCATTAATAATTTCATCAGAAAATATTACTCCATTTGACCACATATATTCCTCTATAATAATATCATCAGAATTAAACCATAAGTTTTCGGTTCTTTTTTTAGTTATATTGCCTCCATAATTTATATCAACAATTGTTGTATCAGGACCAACATATAATGTATCATAAGTAATTATATTTTCATCCCATTCTTCATAGGTATATGTATTGCTAATATTAAATAAATAATAGTTTTCTTCATTTGTTGGATCTGTAAAGTTGATATTAAAAGCAATAACTTTATCGCCATATTCATCTAAAACAGTACTTGTATCTATTTTTGTTATTGGAATATTTGGTAAAACTTTAGTAACACCAAATACATCATCGTAATCGGGATGTTCAACTTTTACTTTATATTCTTTTCCAAATTTTGGATAATATTCAATCTTATAATTTCCATTTCCAATATGATTCATATTCCCTATTAATACATTGTTTTCATAAAGATTTACAGTAGCATTTGTAAGTGAGCTTATATTAGCATTATCGAGTATGTGTCTGCTACGAGTAACATTTACTGTAATTGTTGAATCTGGTGTTATTAATCCATTGACAACAATTTTGATCTTGGCATCTTCTAAGTCAATATTAATTGTTTTCTCACAAGCAATTCCAATAATAAAGAAGCTAAAAATAAGACTATAGATTGTTATTTGCCATATTTTTTTTAAACTATTAAGTTTAATATTTATTTTATTTATAAATTTCATAATTTAGAATTTAAAAGCATAACGAACTGAAGGGATAATCGGAAACAGACTAACTTGTTTTAGAGATCTGGGAGAATAGTTTGTAAAATATAAGTAAAATGGGTTTTGTCTATTATATGCATTATATAAACCTACACTCCATGTTCTTGAGCCCCATTTTTTGTCTTTATGGAAATTAGCGCTTACATCTAATCGATGATATGATGGCATTCTGTATGCATTCCGTCCGTTATAGTATTCGATATCATCAGCAGGATAAAATATTCCATCATAATAATTGCCTATTATTGATGCATAACGTCCAACTCCAAGAGTTACGGCATTTCCGGTACCATATACCCAGCTAAATCCAAAGTCTATATTGTCGTTAAGTTTATACATTGCAACAATTGAGATATCATGTCTTCTATCATATTTGTATGGATATGGCTCGCCAAAATTTATATTGTCAAATTCTCTCCAAGCCCATGAAAGAGTGTATCCTATCCAACCTGTAAGTTTGCCAATATTTTTTCTTACTAATAACTCACCACCATAAGCATATCCATTACCTATTTCTATTTTAGATTCCCAATTTTGAGATATTTGAAAAAAACTAGCCCCTTCTTTATATTCAATTAAATTATCCATAGTCTTATAAAAGCCCTCAATTGAGATATCCCAATTATCATCAATATTGTATGCATATCCTAGGGCAACTTGTCGAGAGTATTCAGGTAATATTGAATCGGTTGATGGGAGCCATAGATCAGTTGGAAGACCTATTGTAGAGTTTGTTAATAAGTGAATGTATTGATTCATTTCAGAGTAAGCTGCTTTTACAGACATTCTGTCGTTTAGTAGAAATCTTAATGATGCTCTTGGTTGAAATGAGTCATAAAATCGGTCTTTAACCATAAACCCGGAATAGTGAATGCCTAGATTCGCTTTAATCATACCCGATATTGTCCAAGAGTCTTCTAAA
This sequence comes from uncultured Bacteroidales bacterium, assembly GCA_964448235.1. Taxonomy (GTDB): domain Bacteria; phylum Bacteroidota; class Bacteroidia; order Bacteroidales; family ML635J-15; genus Bact-19. The sequence continues at coordinate 21,388 of CAYUWD010000016.1, forward strand.
TAACCATAAAACTCATTTGCATAAATATTTTGATTGCCAAAGTTTTGATTAATAGTAGTATTTTCTTCAGATATTTGAAAGGATGTTACTCCTGGTTTAAATGTGTGGTATAAGTAATTGCCTCCAAATTTTATTGTGTGTTTTGGAATTGGACGGTAATCAAAGTCTATTTTTCCACCTATATTTTCAATTCCTGAAAAATAATTGAATTTAAATTCTGAATTTAAAATATCACCTCTATAATTTATAAAATCTTCTTCTGTGTCAAAAAGATAACTACTGTAAACTCCGGTAATATTTGCAAATAGTTTGTTAGTAAAAACATGATTCCAACGCAGTGCTCCGGTTATGTTTCCCCATTTTAAAGCAAATTCAGATTTGTCAATATTTGTTGTGTCATCCATTATGTATGTTTCGCTATTTTTTGCATATGCTTTATCTCTCCCGGCATAAAAACTAAAAAACAATCTATCTTTATCGCTAAATTTATGATTGATTTTAGCATTTGCATCATAAAAATAGTAACCTGCTCTTAGTTTGCTTCCATCTCCAAATGAGTTGTTTATGGCTCCTATTATTGGAGCAGCAAGTACATCAATATAGGTTCGACGTGCAGATACAATAAAAGATGTTTTATCTTTAATTATTGGGCCTTCAAATGTAAATTTAGATGCTATTGTTCCTATAGAACCTTCGCCATGAAATTCTTTCATGTTTCCTTCTTTCATTCTAATGTCAATTACTGATGAAAGTCGGCCTCCATAGCGAGCTGGAAAACCTCCTTTGATAAGCTTTACGTTAGATATTGCATCTGCATTAAAAACAGAGAAAAAACCAAATAAATGAGTAGCATTGTATACAGGAACACCGTCGAGTAAAATCAAATTTTGATCAGGACCACCACCACGAACATATAACCCACTTGAGCCTTCGCTTCCAGATTGAACTCCTGGCATTAGTTGCAGTGTTTTTAAAACATCTGCTTCGCCAAGTAGGACTGGAAGAGCTTTTATTTGATGTGCTGGCATTTCTATCATGCTCATTTGTGTCGATTTTACCAAATCATCAGATTTTTTGTCTTTTATTACAACTTCAGCAAGTTGTATAGATGCATCAAGTTCAATGTTTAGATTAATATCTGAATTTAAAAATAGAGTTGTAGAGTATGCCGCGTAACCTACAAAACTTATTGATAATTCAACGGTATCAGATGGTAAAGTCAAACTAAAAAAACCATAATCGTTTGTTATTGTACCTTGTTTTGTACGCAAATCATATACACTTGCTGATATTATTCTCTCACCTGAACGTAAATCTTGAACATATCCACTAATGGTGTACTTCTGTGCAAATAAGCTAATCCCTGATAATGAGAGAATTAGTAATAGAAAATAAAGTCGTTTTAACATGTTTTTGTTTTTTCAATAATCATAAACGCAAAAAGTATAAAAAAAGTACAAAAGAATTGTTTTTTTTTAGTTTATAATACCAATTTAATTACAAAATGCCGTATTGGATAGCAGATTGTTTTGCTGTTTATTCAAAGCAAAAAATATGCGCAAAACAGAGTTCTGTAAATATTTTTTAACGAAGTAGAAACAAAAAACAATCAATTTATATGCGGCATTATGTGGTTACATTGGTATAAAAAACATTTGTCATGTATTAAGTTACATAAATGATTTAAAATTTATTTTCAAATAATTTTAATATCCAATCAGGACATCTAACAGCTCTTGATCTTTTTTGATCTATAAATCCAAGTTTTACAGTTGCTCTGTTTATTAGATTGTTTTCTAAATCATACATTTCTTGAATGAAAACTAATTTTGCTAATGGGAGTTCTTCTACATAACTTTTGATAATTACTTCCCAATCAAATTTTGCAAATTTATGATATTCTATGTTGACATTAATTGCAGGACAAATAATTCCTCGTTTTTCCATATCTGAAAATGAAAAGCCAATTTCTCTCATAAATTCGCCTCTTGCAGCTTCGTAAACTCTCAAATAATTAGCGTAATACATAACACCCATAGCATCTGTATCTGAATATGTTATTCTGTGTTTATATTGGGAAACAATCATATTTTAGTATTTTTTAGTTTAAGGTAAATCTCTCTGCTAATCCAAGAGTCTGTTGAAGCATATTTTATTTGTTTATCACTTAAGTTTGCGGCTTCCCAATTGCTTAATTGTTGAGCTTTCGAAATTCTGATATTTAATACTATGGCAGCAAGCTTTTTTAAACTATAATTTTCTATTCCGTATTTATTAACAATGTCTTGCAAATCAATAAAACCATCTGCTTCGAAGGGTTTTAATTTCTGAAGAGCTTTTATGTCATCGCGAATCGAAACTCCAACTTTAATAATTGATGGATCAGATAATAATGTTATTATTTCTTGGGGTAGTTCAAGCTTGTTTAATCTGAATAGAAATGTTTTATAGCTATTGCTTAATTGTAATAGTGAAACATTTTGTTTATTTGCCATTCCTTTTTTGAAGCTGGGTTTTGTCTCTGTATCAAAACCAACAATTTTATCAAGAAACAATTCAGGAATAATCTTAATAAAAGATTGTTTGTTATCTATTATCTCAATTTCACCATTATATCCATATAGTGGTAGTTTTTGTATTTCTTCGTTTTCTATGTTTTTTTTAAATTTCAAAGTTTATTCTCTATTTATTTGTATTTTATTCGATGGAGATTTTTAAGTAATACGAGAACTCTAATACCCCAGTATGATGCAAAATTCTCTTTACAGAAAAACAAAGCTGCTTGCATGGTTTCTTCTTGTGCTAACCTATATGCGCCAATAACATCTCCCAGTTCTTGATAAATATCGGCAAAAAGTTCTGAAAGGCCAACATTGAGATAATCCATATTGTTCATTACACTAGCATCTTGTATTTGAACATATTCATCATTTTCACCTAATTTTGCAGCACTTGCTTGTTGAATAAAAGACCAGCCGGGTTCATCTACGAATTTTTCCACATAATCTTCATTGTAGTCGTTAATAGTTGGAAGTAGTGTTCCTTTTAAATACAAAAGTGGAAGTAACTTTATTGAATTGTCTAAAAAATTTTCGGGATTCATGTTTTTAGCAGCTTCCATGAAAGCGAGATATTCCTTTGCAACAGTTACGAACTCTATTGCTTCTTTTTGATATATTATGCTTAAATCTGTCATTATTATTTATTTACCATAATCCAAAAATATACTGCATGAACAGTTTCCATATTTGGATATTCAATTGTAAAATATGGCGCAATTGCGATTACTTCTTTATGAAATTCTCCATCTGCAATATACCATTCTTCTAAAAATCTTATTTTTTTTACGTTTTTATATGTTAAAGGTATTTTTACTAATTCTGGTTTATATCTTTTTACTGTAGTATCAATAATTTCTAATTCGTAGGTAAGAACTTCATCCATATATGATTTTAAGTCAGCTGCAGGAATTTCTTCAAAGCTTTCATAATCACCTGTCATATCATAGTAATATGTTTTTAGCTTACCACTTATAGCATCTAATAAAAGTGATTTTATAAAATCATTGCTTTCTGGTGTTGGTAAATTTTCCCAAAACCAATCAGGACTGTTTTTTGAACGATCACCAATAATATCATTTACAATTTGTACATCATACATGATTTTATCTGTTACTATTAATTTTTCACTTGTATATTCTTGTACAGAATTTTGTTTGTCATTATTACCAATTTTATTTTCTGTAGTTTCTGATGAACCAGTGTTACAGCATGAAATAATGCTTGTAGTTATTAACGCAAATAATATAAATTTTAAAGACTTTTTCATAAAAAATTGTTTATCCAAAATTATAACTAATAATTGAAAATTGCAAAATGAGATTTGATTTGGATCATTTTATTAATTTCCAGATACTAATACTTCCATATTGACCTACTTTTTCTTCAAATAATACTGAAAAACTCTGATTATTATTGATAATTTCTGAATCAGTATATAAATATTCTGCACCTTGATTTATCATTGATTGAATCTGATCTGGTGAAATTTGATCTTCTTCAAAGCACCAACCTTTTTTATCAATATAATAGAAGAAAATGTGATGAGAAATGTCGTTTCCTACTATGCACAGAGATTTATCAGGAACCGCGTTTTGTAGCTCTTTTTTGTAAATTAATAAATCCTTGTTAAAACCAGGTTCATTTTCGTCCCATCTTATATGCATTCTGATATATGCTGTAAAAGGAAGAGCAAGTAATAAGATAAATGTTAGGTATTTGTAGATTTTTTTTCTAGAGTTAATTAAGTTAATAGCTCCGTAAACTATTAATAATATTATTAATGGATAAAAAGGGAATAGGTAGTAATCATGTATTTTTGCTATCATATTTATTTCAAAAAAGAAATATGCCAAAATACTGATACCCCAGAAAGCGTAAATAAGAAAATTATTTCTTTTGTATATTTTTTTTTGGAAAATATTTACAATTCCAAGAATAAATAATGGTAGTGCAGCATAATTTACCAATAATTCAGGAAGAACTGATATTAAATTGTGTTGTATATAGTCAAATATTGTTGACCATGATTTAGTGTTGTCAAGCATTCCGGTAACTATACCATTGCCTTCCCAACCTGAAATAACCTGAGTGTACCAGATTGCTGGCATTAATAGGAATGAAAAGCCGATTATTATCTCTGAAACAAAGTTATTTAGCTTTCTCTCTTTACGAAAAATACTGCTTAAAATGTAAACCGGAATGATGACCCAATATAATATGAATGGTAATTTACATAATGCGGCGACACTTAATAAAAAACTTCCAATGATGAAGTTAAAAAGCTTTGTGTTTTGTATCCATTTAAAAACAAAGTAAGCCCCCCAAATCGAAACAGCCAAAGCAAAGTTGTCGGGTAGGGGATTTATCGTATAATAATAAAAACTGGGTGAGAAACATAATGCCCATGCTCCAATTATTGCGGCTAAATCATTTTTGAAAATAGTTTTTATGAAAAAGAACATTCCAAGGATACTCAGTAATCCGGTAATAAACATGAAAATCCGGGTTAATAAAATGCTAGAACCAAATATCTTATATAGTCCTGCAACACTCCATTGCATTAATGGGAATTCCATTCTAAAAATTCCATTACCGTCAGCTCTTTCGTTTTTTCTGGGATTAAGAATATTAAAATCTTCTTCATAGAAGTTATTAATATTTGTTTGAGTTTGAGTTTGACGCCATACATGAATGCTAATTAAGTCTTTTTTTAAATGTGGAAAATGTAATAATAAACTAACTGAGGTCAATACCAGAAAAAATATTATTGTCCATTGTTTTTTCATGTAGATAAAATCTTCTGCAATATTATTAAATTTATTTTTGATGTGAGATTTATATAGTGTTTATTTTTAATAATAATTAAAATGGAATAATTTGCGTAATTTTGTTTTGTATAAATAAGAAATGGATATTAAATTTAAATTACATTTTTATGAAAAAAACAAATTTATTACTCTTGTTTTCGGCAATATTTGCATTTGTCTCATGCAGTACTATGTCAAATATTGCTGATAGTAATGCTGCTGCAAATACTACAGGTATTTCTTGTGGAAAGCTTTTAAAAGAGATGCATGATGATTATAAAGCTAGTGGTAAAGTTAATCTTACAGATACTAATACTATTGTAAACATTATAGAATTGGGCGGATATTATAAAACTCTAAAAGCTCATGAAAATGATGCTGCATATAAAAAAGCATTTGCCGCAGGTTTAGTAACAGGCTCAAATAATCAAATTACTCCGGAAAATTCAATGGCAGTTGTTGATGCTTTGTTAAATATGGATAAGATTACAGAAATTACTGAACAGACTTCTAGCACTGCTAGTTCTGCAGTAAGTGTGGCAGGACAACTTGTAGATATTTTTAAGTTATTTAAATAATATTTGTAATCAAAAAATCCCGATTAAAGTCAATCGGGATTTTTTTGATTTTATACATGAAATTTATTTAACCACAACCCGAACACCTTCTGAATGACTACTAAATTCTGGAGCATACATACATTGCATAGTTGTTATTCCATTTGAGAAATCACCTTTTTGAGAAACAATCAGATCATATTCAAAAACATATGTTCCTTTATGAAGGTAATCGATAAAAAAGTTCATAGATGCATCTTTAATTCCCTGGTAATATCCTAAACCGGCACTGTATCTGTATCCTGATAGATAATCTACAGGTTCAAAACAACTTGCACGCATGTCTTTAAGATGTACATATTCCATATTTCTATCAACTCTGATTTCAATTCTAACAGTTACTTTATCACCAACTTTCAAGTTCTCATCTTTATCGAGTGGTATTATAACTGGTTTTGTTCCGTTACGTCGTTGAACAAATAGTTTTTTGTTAATAGTTAATGGTGTTTCTTCAAATTCTGTTATTTTATCAAGCTGTTCAAAATATTGCCAATAAATTGCACCCCATGAGACAGAATTATTTGTCTTTGTTACTTTTACATCTGCCCATGATGATTTTACTTCAGAACCATCCCAGGCTTTCTTAAAGTATCCTGTACCTGCTTCTGTTTTGATTGATGGGTCATTTTCAGGATCAAGTGTCATGTCGCCAACCTGAATAACAGCCATTGAATCATCTGATAATAGATTTGTTCCTCTAAGTAATAAAGCATAAATAGCTTCTGCAGTTGCTTTTGTTGTTTTCCAGTCTTGAGTTTGCTTCTGTTTTAACAACCAGACTTTAATTTCTTCGACAGCAATTTGGTCGTTTGCAACTTCATCAAACATTTCAATTAGTAGTGCATGAGTTTCGATAGGAGCCTGATACCAATAGTAGCCTGCATTGTTTTTCCAGTACATTCCCATTTCTTCGCTGTATATGGCGTGTTCTTTAAGTGATGCAACTATTTTTGCCGGAATAATTTTTTCATTATATCTATTTAATGCTAATGCAATCATACCTTGCATATAGAAGCTTTTGTTCTTCCAATATTTTTCTGCTTGTCCTTTGTAATAGTCAAATGCTTCTTGAGTTTTTTTATCAATTGGGACATCATCAATAAAATATGATCTTGCATATAAATATTGAATTTGCATGTAGCTAATATTATCTTTTGCCATGCATTTAGCATCACAATACTTTTTAAGATTCTTATAGCTTTTAACGATTTCTCCATCTATAAAGTCAATAGCTTTTTTCGTCATATCCCATGTCATATTTTCTTCTCTTACAGCCGTAACTCCGAGATTGTCAAGATGTCCTAGTCCACAAACAATATGTTGAGTTATGTACCAGCTTTCGGGCATACCTTTAAACCAAGCCCAACCACCATTATATTTTTGCTGTTTATGAAGCTTTTTAAGAGCAGAATTGCTTTCCATACTCATTCTATTTAGATCGAATAAGAGACCAATTCTGTGTTTACGCTCATTTTCATCTTGTGCTTCTAGTACCCAAGGGGTTTCTTCAAGTAATAAAGATTTAAGTTCCTGGTTTTTTTCTAAGTTTGACATTAAAGCTTGTGAAGATGGTGTGTTTTTCCAAATATTAAAAACTCTTTGTATTTTAGGATCTGAATTTGCAATATGTGAAGCTAAAATATTTGCATAATATCTGGAAAATGTTTGCTCTGCACATTCATAAGGATATTCCATTATATATGGTAGAGCCTGTACTGCATACCATGCAGGATTGTTTGTGAATTCCAATGTGTATCTATGATGGCGTAAACTCGTTGATGTATTAGTTTTGAGTTTCTTCATTGTAAATTCTGTTGTCCCTGATTTTCTTACAGGTAAAGGCATAGTTTCTGTTACTAACATTCTATTTGTTAGAATTGGAATTATTCTTTCTTCACCATCTGAATGTTTTTCACTTTCAGCTATAATTCTTACTCCTACTGAGCTCATGCCTTCAGGAATGGTAATACTCCATTCTATTGCTGAGTTTTTCCCTTTTTCAATATTGATGTTTTGTGTATTTGAATCTTTACCTATGAAAGTTTTTGTTAATTCTTTTTGAGTAAGAGGGTCAAAGAAAACAATATTTGAAGTTCCAATAATATTAGCATCAGAAACATTATTTATTTTTACGGAGATTGTCATTTTATCATTTTCTCTAAAGAAACGAGGTAAATTTGGCATTACCATAAGTTCCTTTTGAGTAATAACCTGTTCTGAAATTTGTCCCATTTTAAGGTCTTTTGTGTGTGCAAAACCCATAAAATTCCAACGTGTAAGACTTTCAGGCATAGTAAAACTAACAATAACTTCTCCTTGATTATCTGTACGTAGATTAGGATAGAAAAAAGCGGTCTCATTAAAGTTCTTACGTATTTGAATATCTTGTTCTTGTCCTCTACCGCTATTTCTTGTGTTTTCGCCTCTTTTATCAGATGATTCTTTAGTTTTTTCTCCAGCCGCTAATAGACTTATGTCTGCATCATAAACTGGAGCTTCTTCTAAAGTTTCTTCATCTTCGAAAAAAAGGTCAGCAGAGGTAATAGAATTAGCAGATGGAGGAGCGCTACATTTTGACACGGATCTAAACATCCCTCCAGTACCTGTTCTATCTTTTCCATCATAAAGTCCATCATAATAATATCTACCATAATAACTCATGCCATAAAAATTAAATCCGGGATTGTACGTGTTTTTATTTATGTAGTCAGGATAAAAATTTTGATAATATGCTGAAGCAGTATTGTAAGTAAAACTTGAATTGCTCCAATTAAAATAAGAATAATAAATTGGGTATATTGACCAATACCAACTGTTAGATGCATAAGTGTCAAGTGATGCGTCATACATTGATGCTAGTAATTCTGAACCATTAATGCTCCCAATTTTATCTGTTATTTTAATTTTCCATTCTTCTTTAGAACCGGGTAGTGTTTTGTTTCGAAAAGTAATAAATTTAAGATCAAGTTGTTTGTTTTCCCAGCCAACATCTATTCTTTGATTTGAGCTGTATAAGCGTCCATCTTTGATAAACATTAAGTTAATATTAATACCACCACGAAAGGTCTCTTGAATTTTAATGGGGATTTTTAATACTTCAGAGTTTATTTTGATTATTTCTTTTTTAAAAGGTTTGCCTTTAACTTCCATTTCATAAAGTACATATACATCTGAATATGATGATCCAACATATATATTTGCTGTTTCACCAGGTTGTGCATAATATTTATCTATCATAAAAAATGATGTACTTGTATATGGCATTTTGTTGCTTTCTGAATTAAATAACACGAATTCATTTGTGTTTTTAATTTTGTTTCCCCATTTATCTTGAGAGGTCATAACAATTCGATATACTCCCGGATTCCAATTTTTTGCTTCTTCTAATGATAGTTTTTTTTCATTGTCTGTATTTATACTTTTTGAGAAAACTTTTTTGTCTTTTGCCCAGTTTCTGTAGTCAGTTTCATGCAGAAATTCGTGTCCAGGATATTGTTCATGCCATTCCTTTTCTGTATATAAAGGTTTATCAATAACTTCCCATTGTCTTTTGGCAAGCAAATATTCTGGGTCTTTTAATTTATATATATCAATAATTACATTTGCGGGGACAAAAGTTCCTGAAATATTATTTGTGTTAATGCTTATGCTATCTATTGTATTTCTCTCAATATTGCCATAGAAGTCATTTGAAATTGATAGGCTTTTATTTGAGACATAAACTACAGTTGATCCAGACTGAGTTTCTCCATTAATATCTGTTGCTGATACATGTATAGTGTAAAAGTAATATATATAGTCATTTATTTCGCCAAAATCTTCAGCAATAGCTTTAAATCCTATTCTAAATTTGCCTTGATCATCAACATCAATTTCACCAAATGCTATTTCTTTTTCAGAGAAATTACCTCCTCTATAATAACCCCACCATAACGGATTTCTTACAACTCTATATGATATTTTTGCATCTGTTAAAGCTGTGCCTGCATATGTTATTGCATTTCCTTCAGCATAAATGCTATCATTTATTCTATATTCTCCTTCTATAGGTAGCATTTCGATTTCAAACATAGGACGTTTATATTCTTCTACTTTGAAATAGTAATTACCACCATAAGTTGATAATCTAAAATTTCCGGTTAATACATCAAGTGGAATTGTAAATGTTCCACTACAGCTACCAAATTCATTTGTTGTTAAATCTAGGGAAGCAACTTCCTGACTATTAACATCAAATAGGTATATTTTAGAATAATAGTTTTTTAAGAGTTTTATGTC
>CAYUWD010000016.1:31750-38427 GCA_964448235.1 uncultured Bacteroidales bacterium
TATTGTATACATAGTCTCTTTTGATGTAAGAATACTCGTATTTATATGCTTCAATTTTTGCTTGTGATATGGGTTGACCGGTATTGCGATCAAAGACATAATAGCCATTATTGGAATAATAACTGTCGTTGTTTGTTAAGCTGAGATTTGATACAAATAAATTACTTTCTGAAATATAATTTTTATTAAGCTTAAAATCTGGATTTGCATGTAAAAAAACGATGTAAAATCCTTTTTCAAGTGGTGTGCACAAATACTCTGTAAAGTGAGTGTTGTAATCGTTTGTGTTTGGCAATGTAATAGGTTGTGACTCCACAGCAATTGTAGAGATTTTTAATATTTCATCATAATATTCTTCATCATAATAATAATTTTCACGTTTTAAATACTTTAAATAATCACATTTTAATACTGTCATATATACTTTATCAGTATTTGTGTAATTTATACGAATAGGGAACCTCATATTAGGGGAAACAATTTTTTCTGAATGAAAAGAAAAACTTGTCTTTTCTATATCATTCAATAAATTTTTGCATTCTGGATAATATGAAGCATCAGGATATAATTTAGTTACTTCAGATAATAAAATATGTGCTTTCTTTTTATATGTTTTGTATTTTAAGCTTGTTGAGTCTAAAAAGTTATAAGAACTCCCAAGCTGATTATAATATTTTCCAATTTCGTAATCAATCATTGCGAGTTGGGGGGTATTATAATATTTATCATGCATGTTTGTAAGAGAGTTTTCCCATAATTTATCTTTGTTTGATGATGATAATTTGTTTTTTACGAAATTTAACCTTAATAAGTCGGTATAAATCAATGCTTCTAGGTTTTCTTTATCTGAAATTCTGTGTTTTAGCCATTTTTGGAAAATAATAATGCTATTATATGTATATGAAAGCGAATCGGCTTCAACTGGAAGTAAAACAAAATCGCTGGATTTTGTTAAATATGCATTTTCAGTTATTTTATTATCTTCTATAGAGCTAGGATCATCGTAATAATAATAGTAGTAATTATTATTTGATGATAATCTGTTGATTGCTGTATATGCAACAAAATCATATAGTGTTGGATATCTGTCATTTGATTCTTTTGCATAATCAATAAATTCTGAATATTGTTCAATATTTATCTCTTTAAGAATATCGTCCAGAGCTGCAAAATAGTTTTTAATGATTTTATCTTGAAACTTTGTTTTATCCCATGTTTTTAAATCATTTAATTCAAATTGTGAAGTTATAGATTGTTGATTGATGAGGTAAGAATTATTATTGTAGTAATCATGGTACATTGTTGCAAGTAACATGTGTAACATGCATTTTGCAGGCCCTTTTAAATTGGGAATCTCAGATTCAAGTTTATTAATAGATTTTGAATATCCATCTTCTTCTAGTATGTTTAAATATTTTAATCTGTAAATTGTAGATTTAATGATTTGTTTATCATTTTCTTCGGAAATTGCTAAGTCATATATTTCTTCGACAGTTTCTAAAGCAGATTTTGGGAGGGCATCTTTTTCATATTGTTCAACTTTTGCCCAAAGTTTTTCGTATTTATCAGGACCCGAAAATGAGTTATCGAAAAATGAGAAATTGTTTACAAAAACTAAAGAAGTAAACAAAAAGCCGAGTTTAATCAACATAGAGTTCATATTATTTATTTTTATTTATGGTTAAATGATGATTAGGATTATTTAATTCCATAAAAATACGAAATTTATTTTGGAATAAATATTAAAAACTCACTCTAAATGTATTTTATAATAAAAATTTGTGGTTTATAATTTTTCTCTTTTTAAAAAGACTAAAATCTTGCTAAGCATAAACATTGCGATAATAATTGCAGCTATCATTAAACACATTCTTGCAATAAAGTCACCATATTTTACATAAAAAGTAATATGTGAGTTTGCATTTAAAGTTCCATAAATTGTTCCTCGTTTCCACCAACCAATAGAGTTTATTATTTCTCCTTTTTGATTAATAATTCCACTTATCCCTGTATTCGCAGAGCGTGCAATTGAGCGTCTTGTTTCTATTGCTCTTATTTTTGAATAACTCATGTGTCTTTTATATCCCGGAGTGTCTTTCCACCATCCATCATTAGTAATTATAAATATTACATTTGCTCCGGCACTTACAAATTCACCAATAAATTCTCCATAAACAGACTCGTAACAAATAGCAACTCCAGGTTTAAATTCGTTTTTATTATTCGTAAAGACTTCTCGTTCTTTTTGTATTCCATGAGTTCCATTTATACCACCAAGCTGAGTTATTTTTTTAGTAAAAAAATGTGTAATTTTTGGAAAGGGCATAGTTTCGACACCAGGCAATAATTTGCTTTTGTGATAAAATTGAAGATTTCCATTAGGAGATATTTGTATTGAAGAATTAAAAATATCGTATGCAGTCTTATCTTTTTTATTGATATAACAACTTGTTGTGTATTTGTTAGGGTTGGTGTATTTAACTCTTGTAGTTGCTCCAATAATAAAATTTGAATTTGGATAGTCTTTTAAGAAATTTTTGATGTGTTTTATTGAATATTCGTTGTTTGCTTGACTTTCATAAAAGCCATTGGGGATAGCAGTTTCTGGAGCTATAAAGTAATCTGGGATATTTGCAGCGTTTTTTTGAGCAAGATCTGTGATTATTTGTGTTTGTTCAGATACAGGAATACTAAATTTTTCGTTATATGGATCAATATTTGGTTGGATAATAACTACTTTTATTGGTGCTGCTTTTTCTTTGTATGTATAAAATCTTATTATTGAATATCCTATAGGTATCAAAAGGAAAACTGCCAAACCAATAATATACCCTCTTATTTTTGTTTTTGTTGATGAGTTTTGAAATAATTGAATTATTTCAAATAAAAGTAGGTTAACACATAAAATCCAAACAGATCCACCAAATGTCCCGGTAAATTCATACCATTGAATTAAGCTGGTGTTATTTTCAAATACGTATCCTAAAATAGACCAAGGCCAAGATAACTGACTATGAATTAATAAATATTCGTATGCAATCCAAAAACATACAAATCCGAGATATCCAATTCTTTTTCCGGATTGTTTGAACGTTAGGTATACGAAATAGATAACAAATGCCATTAAAAAACTTGGGATTAAAATTGTAGCCAAACATCCCGGTAGGCTTGCATACATTATCCACCAAGTCGAACTTGCATTCCAGATAAAGAAACTTAATAGTGAATATAAAAATAGATAGATTCCGGCAAGTTGAGATTTTGATTTTAGTTGATTATGTAATATTTGCAATATTGGGACAAATGAGAAAAGCATTATCCAACCAATGCTGAGTTCTGTCCAAGATAACAGGAGTAATAGCCCTGAAAGTAAGCTAAGAAAAAGATTGTTTTGTAAAAGTTTTTTCATATACTTTATCTAAACTTCTTATTAGTCAGATATACACTTATCATGATAATAAGTGTAGTAACAATTTGAATTATGGTTAATTTTTCGCCATCTAATAATCCCCACATTATTGCAAAAACAGGAATTATATAGGTTACAGAACTTGCAAACATAGAACCGGCTTTTGTAATGAGTTGATTTACAAGCGAAACTGCAATAGCTGAACCAAATAATCCTAATGTAATTATACATACTAAATCAAACCAGAAAGATTCACTAACAGATACTTGTGAAAGATTACTAGTAAAAAGAATAATTCCGCTAACTGGACCTATAAAAAGAAAAGCAAGCGATGCGATTTCTATACCTTTTAAGGATTTAAGAAAAATGTTTACCTGATTGATATTTATTGAATATAATACTGTTGCAAAAATAATATAGAGCGAGTAATAATTCATTTGTCCAAAATGGAATAAATTATCCTTTGTAATTAACATAGCTGCGCCTGTTAAACCAGTAATAACACCAATGATTTGCAGGATACCTGTCTTTTTTTTGAAGAAAACGACACCAAAAATAAGAACAAAAACCGGAACAAGGGAGTTTAATACTCCGGCTAAATTGCTGTCAACTTGGGTTTGTCCCAGAGGGTAGAGCCATGATGGAATTAAGTTTCCAATAAATGCTACTGTGAGTATAGGAAGAATATTTTTTTTATTTATCTTTTTAAGATTTTTAATCCCAAAAGGAAGTAAAAATATAAATGCACTTAACATTCTGATTGATGAAACCTGCCAAAAATTAAAAGTTCTTAATCCTTGTTTCATTAATATATATGAGCCTCCCCAGATTAAGGCTAGGACTAGTAAAATTAACCAACTAATAATATTTTTTTGTTTCATTATAATCTGGTACGAAAATTGATTGTCAAAATTAAAAAATATTTTAGACAAAATGATATTGATTGTTTTTTAATAATGCGAAAGTTAATTCCTAATATATTATTGCTGCTTATGTTATTGTGTGGGTTAAAAACTTATTCTCAAAAGTTTATTTTACCTCCTTATTATAATAAATTTATTAATATTGATAGTTTAATCGATAATACTAAAGAAGCAGTATATTTTTATCCGGAAGTAAATGTTTATCCCCAAGTAGAACGTAGAACCAGAAAATCCAGAAAAAGATACGAAAAACTGGTCAGGAATTTTTTAAAAGTTTATCCTTATGCTTTGGAGATATCTAAGGTTTATATGAATATTGATGATACTCTATCAATGTTTACTTCAGATGAATCTCGAAAGAAGTATTTGCATGTACGTGAAAAACAAATCATGGCGTATTATAAACCAAAACTTAAAAAATTCACTTTGTCTCAGGGGATTCTTTTAGTTAAGCTTATGGATAGAGAAAGTGGAGAAACGGCTTACGTTATTGTAGATGAATTACGTGGGAGTGTTACTGCTGTATTCTGGCAAACATTTGCTCTTATGTTTGGGAATAGTCTAAAACAAGAATATGATGCAGCAGGAGATGATAAAGAAATAGAGTATCTTGTCAGACGTTATGAGGATGGGACTTTGTAATATGAGTATTATGTATGTCTTATATTTTAATAACATTATTATCCGTTAAGATTTACTTAAGAATGGAATTCGGCTAAGCATATTCAAGTAGTGCAAATTTAATAGTCTTTAGCTAAGTACATGACAAAAATTTTTGGCATGTACTGAGAGTCTTTAGCCAAATTTGTACAAAATGTAACATTACGGGAAATCACTTATTGTAAAATAGTATTATTAAGCTTAACTTTGTTAGGAGAAAATTAAAAATATTTAACCTAAATCAATTAATATGATAGTACAAAATTTAAAATGTCCAATTTGTGGTGCAAATAAGGTAACTCCATCTAAATCGATGTATATTTATTGTGATTATTGTGGTTCTTGGATGGGATATGATATGCAGGCTGCAGTATCAGAGTCATACAAAGTATTTACACTTAAAAATATGAATAGTCCCAAGGTTAAAGAATACAATAGGCTTAATTTGGAGAGTTTGGAATGTGCTAGAAATAAAAATAAGGACGGTTTTGTAAAATCAAAATTGCAATTTCATGAGTTAGAGTTTGATTTATTTCCGGAAAGGCATGGTCCAAAAGGTAAACAATCTGCATTTAGAAAAAAATATATGGATTATTATAAAGCCATGTATGAGGAATTGGTAGATGATGATTATTTTGAAAGGACATATATAAATCCACCTAAAATAAATGCAGATAATTTAAAAAGTTCTTATGTAGACGGAGAGTTAAAATATGAATTAGATGATGCTTTTTTTGAATTTTTTGATGCGAATCTTGCAATTGTAAATAAAGGAATTGAAACATCAAAGAATTTTGAGAGTATGAAATTGCATCCGGAGTACGATGTAGTAAAGAACTCTGATTTGATGTATAAATTTACTGTTGGCTCGATGATACAGAGCTTTGGGAAGGATGCGGTTGGACCAATTTTGAAACATTTAGGAATGGAGGATGAAATGATAGAGATTCCTGATGTGAGTATTGATAAAATGAACTGTGTTGTTTGTAATGCCGAATTAGATGTCCCGGAGGGAGCCAAATCTGTTATGTGTGTAGAGTGTGGTTGTAAAAATGAAGTGAGTGCGGGACAAATTTCTTGTCCTAATTGTGCCGCATGTTTTGACCCTGTAAAAGAAAATGAAACATGTCCTTATTGTAATTCAAAAATTGAACAGCCAAAGAGTATTCAAGAAGTGATAAAAGAACAAAATAAAAAAGCAAGATCAAAATCAGGTAAAATGAGTTTTTGGAAAATACTTTTTGGTAAAAGATAAAATTACTTTATTTTAAGATTAAATAGAATTTTCTTTCCAAGCAATTACTGTTGAAGGTATAATATGGGCAAATAAGATTAACATTGCTGCAGAAACAATGCTTAAACTGTATTCAAAAATAGAACTTATTACCAGAATCGAGAGTACTATAATTGAAAAAATAGCATAGCCTGTTTGTAAAGATGAATATGTGATAACAAGTTCTCTTTCATCAAGTTGTTTTTTGTTTCGATGGGTAAAAGTCCACAAACCAGTCTTTACAATACTAAAATAAAAAGAAATTATTAGGCTTATTGTAAGTATTGATTCCGCTCCCCAAAGTATGTATGACCAACTAGTGTTTATGGCGTATTCAAAAATTATTGTAATTCCAGCTATACAAAATAAATTTAGGATTGTTCCTAATCGGATTTTATAATTTATTTTTTTA